>JAAELC010000811.1 GCA_024227135.1 Gammaproteobacteria bacterium | reverse complement strand
TATGTCGACATCTCCAATGAATTTCGCACCATCATGTCCTACAGCAATCGCTGTAGCGCGTATGGTGGTTCATGTCCGCGCGTTGCCCATTTCGCCAACCCGCTGGTCGATTACGGTGGTGCGACAACGGGCGTCGCGTCCGGCACCTCCTCTTCGTGTGCCGAGGGTGAGATCGAGCCGGATCCTGAATGTGATGCCGACAACACCACAAACTTCAATACCAAGGCATCGATCACGTCCCAGTTTCGTGACAGCCGGGTGACCTGGACGGGTGCAGTGAGTTCCAGCTGGTCAACGGCGGGAAACTGGACGATCAATGAGGGAACCCCCGGTTCTACGACAGCAGTCAATCGGGTACCGCGTTCTTTCGACAATATTTATATTCCCAGCGGCCTGGCAACCTATCCAACCATCACCGGCAGTGTGAATGCACGGGAGCTGGTCATTGCAGATGGAGCGACGCTGAACATGGCATCAGGAACGCTCACTGTCGGATGGAGTTGGGAAGATAGTGGTGGATTCAACGCCACCGGTGGTACGGTCGTTTTCAGCGGACCGATTGGCGTTGCGATTACTTCAGCATCTGCATTTAACGACGTGCAGATCGGTACTGGTTCCGACACCAGCGTTGTGAGCCTGGAAAGTACTATCAATATTGACGGGGATCTGGATATC
>JAAELC010000810.1 GCA_024227135.1 Gammaproteobacteria bacterium | reverse complement strand
GAGCCATGCGCCGTGAACGTGAATTGGCCGCAGCCCGAGACTGTGCCATCGTCGGCTGGGCTTCGCTGGCCGAAACGCGTGATACTGAAACCGGGCATCATATCCTCCGCACCCAGAAATACATTCTGGCCCTGGCCCAATACCTGGCAGAACAAAGCTGTCAGCAATATCAGCTCCTGCCGACAGAAATGGAGGTGCTGTTCAAATCTTCGCCACTTCACGACGTCGGCAAGGTGGGGGTCCCAGACTCTATCCTCCTGAAACCAGGTCCCCTGACCCATGATGAGTTTGAGGAAATGAAAAAACATACCATTTATGGGGCGGAGGTACTGGCCAAGGCCGAGCTCGCCTCCGGCATTGTCGATGAGGCATCTTTTCTCAAAACGGCCCGGGATATCGCCCTGACCCATCATGAAAAATGGGACGGATCCGGGTACCCGCAAGGACTCAAAGGGGAAGAGATTCCCTTAAGCGGCAGACTCATGGCCGTGGCCGATGTCTATGATGCCCTTATTTCTAAACGTATTTATAAAAAGGCCATGAG
>JAAELC010000809.1 GCA_024227135.1 Gammaproteobacteria bacterium | reverse complement strand
GGAAAAAGGGCTGAAGCTTCAACATTATCAACTCCAAGACGGTTCAGCAAGACAAGTTCGTCATCTTTGAAATAGTAGCGCAGCAAGGCAGAGTTTCCGCCTCCTTCATTGTCACCATCGTTAACCAGATAACAGAAATCGGGTTGATCCGGGCAGATGGGAATTCGGGGGACAAACAACACCCAGGGGAATTTCACAGTTAAGGTGTCCGAGGCTGTACCGCTGTTACCGGCAGAAGAGGAAAGGTCGCCGGTGGTATTCAAATAAATACCGGCATAACTGCTGGTAACATCAACGGATATTATGCAACTTGATGAGGCACCCACTGTACCACCGGTGTAGGTGATGATGCCCTTTTCCGCCACAGCAGTCAGGGTTCCTCCGGAACAGGAATTGGAAGTGTTGGCAGGGATGGCCACAACGACGCCCATAGGTAAGGTGTCGGTGAAGTTTAGACTGGTGGCGTCCAGGGAACTGACCGAATTATCGATGGTGAAGGTCAGGGTACTCACCTCTTTTTCACCTATGGTCTCAGGTGCAAAAGCCTTGCTGAAGGATGGCGAGGGGAGGGGCACCGTCAATAAGGTAGCCTGCGCTGTACCGCTGTTGCCTGAAGAGGATGTTAGATCACCCGTGATGTTGACATGCGACCCCACGCTGCTGCCGGTAACATTTGCCTGCACCGTACAGTTCGCGCCTGCACTTACTGAACCGCCGCTATAGCTGATGACACCCGAACCTGGCACTGCCGTGATGGTCCCGCCGCTACAGGTGGTGGAAGCGCTGGCAGGAGTGGCCACGACGACACCCG
>JAAELC010000808.1 GCA_024227135.1 Gammaproteobacteria bacterium | reverse complement strand
TGGTTATTGATTATCTCAAATCAACTCTGATTATGCAGGAGCGAAGGGTGGCCCTTTTCCTTGATGAGGCTCGTCGTTGCCTTCCTGAGACTTTTTCCCAGGAACAGTTACAACAGTTCCTCCAGGAAAAGGAGCATCTCCTGGATTCATTGTATGTCTCTTTTGAAGACAAATTTCGCGGTACCAGGGAAGAGATAAAGCAAAGGTTGAAAGTCTATCTTCCTCTCCTTGAGAAGATAAATGCCGAGACAGGGGAGCGGGTAGTGCTTGATATCGGCTGCGGTCGTGGCGAGTGGTTGGAGTTACTCGCTGATGCCGGGGTTGCGGCACGGGGTGTTGATCTCAACGAGACCTTGGCCAAACAGTGCCGCGAGCGAGGCCTGGAGGTGGAAATCAATGATGCGCTGACCTATCTGCGAACACTTCCCGAAGCATCGCTGGGTGCGGTAACAGGGTTTCATATTATAGAACACCTGAGTATGGAAATACAGCTGACGCTCTATGACGAATGCCTGCGGGTCCTGAAACCTGGCGGCATGGTGCTTTTTGAAACACCGAATCCGCAGAATCTCCTGGTCGGAGCCTGTAACTTCTATGCCGATCCTACCCACAAGCGCCCCCTCTATCCTGAGACACAAAAGTTCTTCCTTGAATATCGAGGGTTCAGCCAAGTTGAATTGCAGTATCTCCATCCCCATGACAGCCATAACAGGCTGCCGGAGACAGAGGCACCGGAGTTGGCTTCGCGACTCAATGATCTGCTCTCCTGTGCCCGTGACTACTCGGTAATCGGATACAAGCCATGAGTAAACCCCTGGCCATCGTCATATCCTGGTTTGGTAAGGATCTGAAAGGAGGCGCTGAACAACTTGCCTGGCAGGTCGCCACACGGTTAGCAGGTCGCGGTCATAATGTCGAGGTGCTGACCACCTGCTGCCGATCTTTTCTTGAAGATTGGACCGTCAACCATCTACCGGCCGGAGAAACCACTGAGGATGGGGTGCTTATTCACCGTTTTCCAGTGGATCGTCGGCAGAGTGAGGCCTTTGTTGCTGCCAATAATTTTGTCCTTTCCCAGCCGACGTCCAGCCTGCTTCCCGGTGTCAGCCCCTTTACCTGCGGCACCGGTGAAACCTTTATCTACGAAAACATTAAGTCAAAGAAACTTCTCCGATTCATAAAAAAGAATAGAGATAGGTATCAGGCCTTTATTTTTCTGCCCTACCTCTATGGACCCATACTCAACGGGCTCCCCCTGGTCGCTGACAAGGCCTTTCTTCAACCCTGTCTGCATGATGAGGCCTATGCCTATTTGCCGCGGGTCGAAGAACTCTTTCGCATGACCAAAGGTGTGCTGTATAATTCCGAAGGTGAGGCCAGGCTGGCAAGACGTTTGTACGGACCCGGCGTCGATGGCAAAGAAACTGTTGTTGGAGTCGGGGTTGAATCCACTGGCGAGACTGCTGAGTTGGACCAGGTCGGCCCCTTGTCCATGGGCGTGGATCGCTTTGTCCTCTGTCTGGGCAGAAGAGACATCCACAAGAACACCTTGTTTCTTGCTCGGTGTTTTGGCCGCTATCAGGAGGATAACCCTGAATCTACCCTTCGCCTGGCGCTTGCCGGGCCA
>JAAELC010000807.1 GCA_024227135.1 Gammaproteobacteria bacterium | reverse complement strand
GTTCCATGGCGCCATCGAGCACCATTGCAGTGTCTTTGATACCCATCGACTTTGGGGGAAAGGGCGTTTATGCTTCCTATACGCATGCAGCGTCGATATTCTCACGCCGATAAGACTGGCCACCAGGATGGCCATGTAGAACACGCCCACGATCGCCTCCATGTAGACGAAAAAGCGCGCCACGGGTGTTACCGGGCTGATATCACCGTAACCGAGTGTGGTGAGTGTCACAAAACTGTAGTAAGCCGCATCGGCGAAATTTTCATACCAGACAGCCTGTTCCAGGCCATTGAAAGCCCCGGGTATCGTCTGCGCCAGAAAGAGATACAGCAGGCCCCAGATCAGACCGATCAACAGGTAGATGCAAATAGCGCCGACCATCTTGTTACCGTCGATTTGACCGGTGAAAAGCACCTGCTTGGCCGCCAGCCAGGTGGCCCAGATATAAAAGAGAATCAACACAAACAGGTGCAGGTAGCTCAGGCCAGCCTCGTCAAGCAATACTCCGAGTACGACAATCACCAGCACCGATACCGTGAAACCGATTCCCGTGCGAGCTCGCCGTCGTGACGACCTGAAGCCGATAATCCCTGAAGCCAGGGTGATAACCGTAACCGCCTGCAGGATATGCTGCCCCAGATCACTCGGGAACTGATCCACCAGCGCACCCGCCAGCAATAGGATCACCAGCGACACGACCAGGTAGAGGAAATTATTTTTTCCAGATACGAGTTCCACGCTAAGTCTCAGGGCTAAAAGGCAATAGATTTGGAAGTATCATAGATAGTTCGATTGAACGGGCCTCCCCCGGCGTTGTTCCAACAACTTCCCAGAATGAACTGAATAGTTACGGTAATACAAGTAATCTTCGTCGTTAAAGAAAACATCCTGCCGACGATTTCCTCTCTGCGTTATGTGATTGGGATACCCCGGTAATATTACTCTTGCTAATCTGGCCATTTGTCGATCATATCATAATTAAGTATCGTGTCCCCTGAATACCCCTGAATACCTGCGAATACTGTTTGTCCAATGGGATTTGTGTTGGGTCTGAGCCTTATAGTGCAAACCATTTCGGCGCAGCAGCGCTTGCATGTGCTTGCGTAGATCCGTTTGCTGCTGCAACAGATTCTGGTGCGAGCGCATCAGATCCCGATCTTGCTCCAGTTCCGGCTCTGGTGTGCTGACACAAGT
>JAAELC010000806.1 GCA_024227135.1 Gammaproteobacteria bacterium | reverse complement strand
TTAATTTTGTCGAAAACACGAATTTTGCTATTCTCGGACAGGCCCCTAGGCCCGCTTCAAGGCAGACGCTGGTGCCAGGATTCAGAGAGCAATCGGGGTGCATGACCCATTGAGCACCCTGGTTATCTGAATTACTGAGATGTTCCCATCCCGAATCACCAGGGCAATTGTAGGGTTCACTCTCTCCCCTGGCAGTCCCACCAACGGAACGTAATCAGCTTCTCAGCGCATTGTCTTTCGACGAAAAAGACCGGAGATAACCCTCACTTGAATTCTCAATTACCTGCCATTGCCGTTCTGGGTGCCGGATCCTGGGGTACCGCATTGGCCATCCTGCTCAGTTCCAACGGTGCCCAGATCAGACTCTGGAGTCATCTGCAAGCCCACGCGGACAATCTGCAGAGAGACCACGAAAATAAGGAATTCCTCCCTGGAATTCCTTTCCCTGGGACATTGCACGCAACCGCTGATCTAGCTGCCTCACTCGATGGAGTCAAGGAAGTACTGGTGGCCGTGCCCAGCCATGCATTCCGGCAGGTACTCGAGTCTGCCCGTCCCTGGATTGATCCATCGGTACCGTTAAGCTGGGCCACCAAAGGACTGGAGCCTGAATCCGGTCATTTAATGCACCATGTGGTTTCAGAAGTCCTGGGTTCCCAATCGATAGCTGTCATCTCCGGACCGAGTTTCGCCGGGGAAGTTGCCCGGGGGTTTCCCACGGCTATCACGATTGCATCCAATGATCCCGACCATGCCGATCAACTCGTCCGCTATCTGCACAGTGACAGTTTTCGTCCCTATACCAGCGATGATCTGATTGGGCTGGAGGTCGGCGGAGCAGCCAAGAACGTGATGGCCATCGCGGCGGGTATCGCCGATGGACTTGGCTTTGGAGCCAATACCCGGTCGGCACTCATTACCCGGGGGCTGGCCGAGATTATTCGTTTCGGTCTCGCACTGGGTGGTAAATCTGAAACCTTGATGGGTCTTGGGGGGCTGGGCGACCTGGTATTGACCTGTACCGATGACCAGTCACGAAACCGGCGCATGGGTCTCGCTCTGGCCAGGGGGCAAACCATTGAGCAAGCTCGCCAGGAGATCGCCCAGGAAGTGGAAGGTGTAATGACCGCCCGGGAGATCTGTTTTGAAGCCCGCAGGCTCAATGTTGATATGCCCATTACGGAACAAACCTATAGAGTGCTCTACGAAGGGTTGTCCCCCAGACAGGCGGTACAGAATCTGCAGGAGCGACGCCATAAAAGAGAGGTGGGTTGATCAGGGGTACTCCATGCAGTCCCAAAAAATTTCCCGGTCTGCTTTCTGCCAGAAATCATCGCCCGTGCAGGACGCGAATCAAAGGAAGTCGCTTATCGCGTCAATATCAGATCGACGGAGTATCATCCTGATGTTATCGGGTACAAATGCTCCTGCATGGCGTTTTTGATCTCTTCCGGCAGGGGAAGCGAACGCTTTGACCCGAAATCGTAGTGCACCAGAACCGCGGTACCGGACGCACAGTTCTCCCCATGCTGCCAGGCCTCCTGATACACATCGAAAGACGAGTTACCTACGCGTCCGATATAGGTGCGGAGTTCGACCGGATGCTCATAAAACAGTTCCCCGTGAAACTCAACATCGATTCTGGCCAGAATCAAACGCCAATTCCGCACATTCAGGTCGGAGGTGAACCACCGAAAAACCGGATCTCGCGCACCTTCGAACCAGTTCGGTATTATCGTGTTGTTTATGTGCCCCAGCGCATCGGTTTCGAGGAATCTGGGTTTGATAATTTCGCTAAGCATCTGTATATCCTTGACTCAGGCACTCTGAAACAGTATTTGATCATTTACCCCTGCACCCTTCAAGAACAGCCCCGGCCGGTTTTTCTGAGGCGTCTTGACGAAAACAATGCTCCCCTCAGAGCCCCCCCGCAAAACCCAACTGGCGCCAGGCCTCGTAGGCAACCAGTGCGACGCTGTTGGAGAGGTTGATACTCCTATTGCCCGGCTGCATCGGTATCCGAAGTAAACTACAGGGTCGAATCTCATTCCTGACCTTCTCCAGAAGCCCGCGGGTTTCCGGCCCGAACATAAGATAGTCTCCGGACTGATAATGGGGTTCGGTGTAAGGAGTCGATCCACGGGTGCTGAATGCAAACAAACGGTCCGGCCGGGCGTTCTGGAGAAAACTGCTGTAATCCCGGTGTTCCTGAACCCTGACGAGGTGGTGGTAATCCAGGCCGGCCCGCCGCAGTGCCTTCTCACTCAGTTCAAATCCCAGAGGATGTATCAGATGCAGCGAAGCACCGATATTGGCAGCCAATCGAATCACATTACCAGTGTTGGGTGGGATTTCGGGTTCGTAGAGAACGATATTGAGTAAAGTGGTCATAGTCGGGTTTAGTGTGGATATCCATCGATCCCGGGTCAGGCAGCCGCCCATTCTACACCAACGGGCAGACAGTCAGCCCAGAGATATTGGCCGCAGTCCGGCCCCCTTTGAACAGTACATCCCGGATAGCCCCGGAAACAGTGTCGTCCCGAATACGAATTAACCCATGAAATCCCTTAACTGATTGTTTAAAGTATGGGGTTAACTGAATAATACCCTGGTCGGCTCCGTCCCAAAAAACGACCAGTGTTCAATCACTGCCTCAGGTTTCTGATCAGAACTCGATAACCTCCAGACCGGACTCGCGCATAATGACCAATACCCCGAACTCACCACTCGCCATCGACTTTTGCGGCCTGAGATTTGACACCCCCCTGGTGCTGCTTTCAGGGTGCGTTGGATTCGGCGAAGAGTATACCCGGATTGAGGGTTTTTCGAACCGGGATGTCGGTGCAGTCTGCCTTAAAGGCACCACCCTGGAACCTCGGCTCGGAAACAGTCCCCATCGGGTCTTTGAAACGCCGGAAGGTATGCTCAATGCCATAGGACTGCAAAACCCCGGGGTCCACAAAGTGGTCGATGAAATTCTTCCCAGCCTGGATTTTACCGAAACCCGCTTCATCGCCAATGTATCCGGCTCCACAGTGGAAGAATACGAAGAGGTGACACGACGTTTCGATGATTCCCCGATCGATGCCATCGAAATCAACATTTCCTGCCCCAATGTCAAGGAGGGTGGAGTCGCCTTTGGCAACGATCCGGCCATGTCCGCCCGGGTGGTGGAGGCTTGTCGCCGAGTGACCACCAAACCCCTGATTACCAAGCTGTCCCCGAACCAGACGGATATCGCAGGTAATGCCAGAGGCTGTATAGAAGCCGGAACCGACGCATTTTCTGTCATCAATACGCTGATGGGGATGGCCATCGATATCCATACCCGCTCACCCGTTATCGGCAACAACCAGGGAGGATTATCAGGACCGGCCATCAAACCGGTGGCACTATTGAAGGTACAGCAGGTGTATCAAGTATGTCGCAATCACGCCATCCCCATTATCGGGCAGGGAGGCGTCAATACCGCAGAAGACGCGCTGGAATTTCTCATTGCGGGGGCCACTGCCGTCGGTATCGGCACCGCTTTATTCTACGATCCGTTGATATGCATTAAAGTCAACCAGGGAATCGTCGATTACTTAGAGTACCATGGTTTCAAATCGGTCAGCGAACTGACCGGAACCTTGAAGCTCAATGAATCTACGCAGACAAAATGCCCCCAGTGATAGTGTCTCTGTGTGCTCTGCCACCGGCCCGCTGGCTGTAACTTGTCACACTCGGCAAGACCGGCACCGGTTCAGGAACAAGCTGAACCGGAACAATAGAATGGAAAATCAATGACTAGTGCTAATGCCTACCCAAATCTCGATAGACTTCGTAGATTTATACTACTTAAGGACCTCAGCGAGGAGCAGTTCCAGACACTGACCAGCGCTGTCGATATAGAGTATGCGCCCGCGGGCAGTTTGCTGATAAAGGTGGGCAGCCACGATAATTTTTCCTTTCTGTTGCTGGAAGGAACGATTCAACTGAAAGCTCAGGATGGCCGGGAGATGGATCTCACATCGGAACACCCCTCGGCACTGAGTCCCATCGCACGGCTTCTACCCCGAAGGTACGACGTTATCTCCGTCACACCAGTGCAGTTTCTTCGGATTGACAACGATTTGCTCCATGACGTGACCAGCCAGACGCAGGATGCCATTGAGGGCTATCAGGTGAGTGGGGAACAGGAGGGAGAGGCCACAGAGTTTGAAAACCAGATCTCCTTTCAATTCCTGCAGGACCTGAATCAGGACAAATTGAAACTTCCCAGTCTGCCCGAGGTGGCCGTACGAATTGGCCGCGCGATGGAAGACGGAAGCAGCGACGCCAGTGATATCGCCAAAATCATTCAGACCGATCCGGTGATCACGGCCAAAATGATCAAAGTTGCCAACAGCGCACTTTATGGTGGCCAGACACCAGTGGAGACCTGCTCCACGGCTGTGGTTCGTCTCGGTACCAAACTCACCCATAAAATGGTCTTGACCTTTGCACTTCAGGATCTGTTTAAACCCAAATCAGGTATACTGCAGAAACGGATGCAGGAGTTGTGGAAACACAGCACCAAAGTGGCCGCTCTCTGCTATGTACTTGCCAAACACGATTCTCGATTCGACCCGGAACATGCCTTGCTGGCTGGACTGATGCACGATATAGGGGTGGTGGCCGTCCTCGACTATGCCAAGGATTATCCTGAGGAGATCAAAAAACCAAAAGTACTGGATCATGCCATCAATCGGCTGCGAGCTCAGACCGGCAGCATGATTCTGAGCCAGTGGGGATTTCCCACCGAATTCATCGTTTGTACCCTGGAATGTGAAGACTGGACCCGGGACAAGGGGGATAGTCCGGACTATTGTGATCTGGTCATCATCTCTCAGCTCCATAGTTTTGTCGGTACCGAGATGGCGATGAAAATGCCTGCCATCAACCAGATCCCAGCGCACAACCGCCTCGCTTTAGGTGAACTGACCCCGCAACTCAGCCTGAAGCTCCTCGAAGAGGCCAAAGATCAGATCGCCATCGCAGAATCCCTGCTGCAGATTTAGAGCCGGAAAGCAGACCTGCAGAACTCCATGGGGGATACAGGTGTCGGAACATTGAGGAAGACAAAAACAGCCAAACTGGAGGGTTCTTCAGGTACAAACCTGTTAGATCTCAATTCAGCTGCTCCTGTATGATGGGAGATGCTCTGATTCTGTCCAGCTACTGAATTCAGGTTAAACCAGGATACTGACATGCTTCTGCGCCTTTACTTCGCCCTTTCGTTACTGTGCAGTTCCAGCACCCTGGCTGTCGCGGGCGGATTCACCCTCTCCCCCCTGGAGGGCGAAGCGCCAGGATTTGAGTTGTTGGATATTGACGGCAATACGGTTCGGCTAAGCGATTTTCGGGGACAAGCACTGGTTGTCAACTTCTGGGCAACCTGGTGTCTACCCTGCCGCCAGGAGCTGCCATCCATGGAACGGGGTTCCAGATGGTTGGAAAAGCAGGGTGGCAGGTTTGTCACCATCAACATGGGTGAAAAGCCTGAAGCCATTCAACGCTTCCTGAAGCGCTCACCGATCGATCTGCCGATGCTCCTCGACCCGGATATCGAAATATCCACCCAATGGGGAGTAACGGGACTTCCAGCCACTTTTGTCGTGGATCCCGAAGGTCGTTTTGCCTTCAAGGTATTGGGACCAAGAGAATGGGATGATCCAGCATTGCTGGTCCCCATCCGGGCACTGACTCTCAAGAAGACAGTGGCAGAATAGCATTGGTGAAAGGCTGAAGGCGCGGCACCGCAGTCCCCCCCCTGGAACTCCAACCCAACCTCCCCCGTGAAAGAGACTGACTGTTGACCTTGGCCCGGATGATGGAACGATACTTCCTCCATGGCATTGTTCATAACCCTGAACGTCTGCGTGATATCATCGGTACTCAGGATGCCGCACCACAAGGGAGTGATTCCGGACTCATCATCACATCGGCGGAGCACTGAACAGCTCACATGAAACTCCATCATTCACACCCCTGGAATGTATCCACGGTGCAAGCCAGAGAGATACAACTGGGTATCCGCCGGCAGGTTGAAACCCGGGACTGACTGGGAGAGATCAACCTGGTGGATGGCATTGATGTGGGATTTGAACAAGGGGGCTCCATAACCCGTGCGGCGGTTGCGCTTTTAAGCTTTCCCGGGCTGGTACCTGTGGGACAATCAATTGCCAGGCTGCCCACAAGTTTTCCTTACGTTCACGGCCTGCTCTCATTCAGAGAGATACCTGCGGTCCTTAAAGCAATGGAAAAACTTGAATCGTTGCCCGACTTGCTGCTTTGTGACGGCCAGGGTATCGCTCACCCCAGACGCTGCGGTATCGCCTGTCATTTGGGATTGTTGATGGACATTCCATCCATTGGAGTGGCAAAAACCAGGTTGACGGGTACTCATGAAGAACCGCCAGGACCGGAGGGGAGCCGGGTACCGTTGATGGCCGATGGAGAACGGATCGGATCGGTGCTGCGAACCCGAACCGATGTCAAGCCTCTCTATATCTCCCCTGAACACAGAATTTGTATCGATACCGCCGATGAGTTCGTTCTTCGTTGCACCACAGGATTCCGGCTTCCCGAAACCACCCGCCATGCTCATAAACTGGCATCCAGTTGAAATCCGATAGCAAAAGACCCCGAAAAAATAGTAGAATCAGGGGTTTTCTTAGAATTTTTTTCCATCCGTTACGCTGATAATCCTAACTATTTATAAAATCTGACTGAGGGGTAGACATATGGACTGGGTAATCGTCGGAAAGCTCTTTCTGATACTGATACTGGTCGTTGGCAATGCATTTTTTGTCGGATCAGAAATCGCGCTCACTTCGGCTCGACGCAGCCGCATAAAACAGCTGGCCAGCACTGGTAACAAATCTGCCAAGATCGTCCAGTTGCTGCACAACGAACCGGAACGGTTTTATTCTGTTACCCAGATCGGTATTACGCTGGTCTCTCTCGCACTGGGTGCCATCGGCATGGTCACTCTCACCCAGATCATGGACCCGGGTATCGAAGTGATGTTCGGTATGTTTGGCGAAGGAAGCGAGGTCATGGGCTGGGCCCACACATTTTCTTACATACTGGCCTTTATCATTATCTCTTTTCTTCATGTGGTCGGTGGTGAGCTGGCACCAAAGGTACTCGCTTTCCACAAAGCGGAAGCCATGAGTCTGTCAGTCGCCAGAATCATCAACTGGATGCACGCCACCCTGCGCCCCCTCATCTACGTGATGAACAAATCCTCCAACGGACTGCTCTGGGTATTTGGTCAACGGGATCTGGCAGCCCATGGTGAGGGACACTTCTCCATGACCGGTGATGAGATCCGCACCGTACTCAGCGCCAGCGAGCAGGAAGGCGCGCTCGATCCCCAGCTGACCATGATGCTGCGGGGGGTTTTCGATCTGGATGAGCACTCGGCCAGAGACGCCATGGTGCCGCGTACGGAACTGGAAGCCGTGGAGCATACGGATACGATCGCCGATGTCCTTGATCTCTTTAAAGAGGAACTGAGGGAGCGTTACCCGGTCTACGAAACAACCCTCGATAATATTATCGGCGTGGTATCCATGAAACAGGTACTCAACAGAATGGCCATGGCGGATAAGGGCGAATCCGCAGCAAATTTCGTCAACCTGCCGGTCAGCGAAGTGATGATGCCGGCCTATTTCGTACCTGACACCATGCGTCTGAGTACCCTGCTCAAAGATTTCACCAGCAACCGCCGGCAGATAGCCATCGTGCTGGACGAGTACGGCGGCACCGAGGGCCTGATCACTCTGGAAGATATTCTCGAAGAGATCGTGGGTGACTACGAAGACGAATTCACCGTCAGACACCGCCACATCAAGATGGAAGACAAGCAGCGCTACATCATCAATGGAGGGGTCAGGGTGACCGAATTGGAACCTAAGCTCAACTTTCCCTTTCCCACCGGCGACTACGTGACCCTGGGTGGGCTCATAAACCACCGCCTGGGCCGGATCGGAGAATTGGGCGACCTGGTTCAGCTGGAAGGTGCCTGCCTGAAGGTCCTGGAAAAAGACAACCACCGGATCACCAAGGTGCTTTTCGAGTTTCAGATCACCGAGGATTCGGAAGAGGACGAGGAGGAAGGCGCCAAGGAACAGAAGAGCCTGCCACCTGTAACTGCAAAATCTGCCCCGGAAAAGGTTATAGAGCCGCCCCCTCAAAAACCTGAACAAACCGGGACAGCGAAAGAAAAGCTTCCGAAGGCAAGTGAAAACGAGAGTAAACAGGACCAGGCACCTGCTGCCAGTGAGGAAGACAAGGGTTCACGGCCAAAGAAAAAAACTGGCTCCTGAGACCTGTCCCGACCATCCTCCCGGGCTGGTTTACCACCAGTCCCGGGAAGGTGTCGGGCCCGGAACAACCCGCCTATCCGGCCCGTTATCCTGGTTTCTGCGCCACCAGCATCGCGATATCACGGACACCCAGCCGGGTGTCTCCCAGATCCGACTCCTCCCTGTAGCTTCGCACCCGCAACGGCTTGAAGAGCTCGAGCAGCTCATTGTCAGCGAGCCGATAGGCTGGATTCTGTGGACCGCCGGGGTGAACAGCGAGTAAGCTGAAAGTTTGATAATAAAGCAACCCACCTGGTTTGAGTGCTTCGACTATCCGGGCAGCCAGGGAACGCTCAAGAAAATAGCTGACCAGAATGACGTCAAACGATTCACCCGGCATTGGACCGGTGATCAAATCGCGCACCTCAGTGGAAACAGTGAGGGATCTCCGACGGGCTTCGGAAAGCAGTCTGTCGATGGCAACCGGTGAAAAATCCCAGGAACTGACCTCTAACCCCCTTGCGGCCAGATACAATGCGCTGGCACCTCTGCCACAGGCCAGATCCAGGGCTTTTCCCCGGACCGGCAGAAGGTGTGAATTATCAAGCAGTACCTGGGCCACCTGCCCCTGATCGGCAGCCTCCCTGTGGCGCTGGTTCCACTTGTCGAGCAGTTCTGCCGTCAAGTCCTCTCCAATCCCAGGGCCAGATCATTCGTCAAATCATGAATATCCTCAAGGCCAACGGCGACGCGGATCAACCCTTCGCTGATACCGGCAAGTGCTTTCTCCTGTTCCGATAACCGGCCGTGGGTGGTCGTTGCCGGATGAGTAATGGTCGTCTTGGTATCCCCCAGGTTTGCAGTAATCGAGAGCAGACGAGTGGAATCAATCAGTTTCCAAGCCTGTTCTCTGCCTCCTTTCACCTCAAAAGAGACAACACCCCCGGCTGCCTTCTGCTGCCGACGTGCAAGACTGTACTGAGGGTGGTCCTCCAAACCCGGATAGTGCACCCGTAATATGGAGGGTTGCTCATACAACCAGGCTGCCAACGCCATAGCGTTACGTGAATGGGCCTCCATTCGAATCTTCAACGTCTCCAGACCCTTGAGAAAAACCCAGGCGTTGAAAGGGCTCATAGTGGGACCGGCCGAGCGCAAGAACCCGAATACCTCTTCCCCCACTATCTTGGAATCCCCCACCACGGCACCACCGACACAGCGCCCCTGACCATCCAGGTATTTGGTCGCCGAATGGACCACCAGGTCAGCGCCCATCCCCAGAGGCTTCTGGAGCACAGGTGTACAGAAACAGTTATCCACCACCAGGAGACAACCATTGGCGTGGGCCAGATCCGCCAGCACCTGGATATCGGCAATTTCTGTCAATGGATTTGACGGGGTTTCAAGAAACAACAAACGGGTCTCAGGACGGATTGCCGCTTCCCAGGCTGATATGTCGGTCAAAGAGACGAAACTGGTATCGATCCCGAGCTTCGACAGATACTTGGTGAATAACACCACACTGGTGCCGAAAATACTGCGGGAAGAGATGATGTGATCCCCTGCCTGAAGCAATCCCATGCAGATTGCCAGAATCGCCGACATACCCGAAGCGGTTGCAATACAGGATTCCCCATCCTCGAGTGCCGCAAGACGCTCTTCGAAGATCCGGACAGTGGGATTGGTAAACCGGGAGTAAATGTTCCCTGGTTCATCCCCGGAAAACCGGGCTGCCGCCTGGCGCGCACTCTCGAAAACATAACTGGAGGTGGCGAATATCGGCTCGGAGTTTTCATTTTCAGCGGTATGCTCGTGCCCGGTTCTCACGGCCCGAGTGGCTTGTGCCCACTCATCATAAGTACTTTTCACCACCACTCCCGATTTCCGCTAGGTATTATTGTGCAGGCCTATAACATCGTTGGCTACCATTTCCCGCCCCTGTTTGGCGGTATCGTTACGCAGTAATTCCAATTGTTCCAGATACTGATTACTCACGTCCCCGGTCACATAGTGACCACTGAATACGGAGGTATCGAACCGCTCGACCTCGGATTTGCCCTTCTTTCTTACCGCATCGATAAGGTCATCCAAATCCTGGAAAATCAGGCGATCTGCGCCGATCATCTCCTGTACTTCCCGCTCACTACGCCCGTGGGCTACCAGTTCACTGGCCGAAGGCATATCGATGCCGTAAACATTGGGATAGCGTACCGGAGGAGCGGCAGAAGCAAAATAAACCCGCTTTGCTCCTGCATCACGGGCCATCTGAACAATCTGTTGAGAAGTGGTACCCCTGACGATGGAGTCATCCACCAGCAGTACATTCTTGCCCTTGAACTCTGACTCGATGGCATTGAGCTTCTGACGAACCGATTTTTTTCGGACCTGCTGGCCAGGCATAATAAAAGTGCGGCCTATGTAACGGTTCTTGATAAAGCCTTCGGTGTACTTCAAGCCTAGAACATTGGCCAGTTCTAAGGCTGCGGTGCGACTGGTATCCGGAATCGGAACAACCACATCGATATCATGATCAGGCCATTCCCGCTGTAGTTTCCTGGCCAGTCGGCCACCCATTCGGGATCTTGCTTTGTGAACGAATATATTGTCGATAATGGAGTCGGGCCTGGCAAAGTAAACAAACTCGAATATGCAGGGCGAATGAACGGGGTTGGCAGCACACTGGCAGGTATGCAGATTACCCTTCTCGTCAATAAAAACCGCCTCACCGGGCTTCAGATCCCTGATCAACTCAAAACCCTGGGCATCAAGGGCCACGCTCTCCGATGCGATCATGTATTCATAGCCCTGATCGGTCTGCCGTCCACCGAATACGATGGGACGAATACCGCAGGGGTCCCGAAAACCCAGCAGACCGTAACCAAGAATCATTGCGACTGCAGCATATCCGCCGCGACAACGACGATGAACCGCCGCCACCGCCTTGAATACATCCTGGGCGTCGATTCGCATCTTTCCCAGAGCTTGAAGCTCGTGGGCAAAAACGTTCAAAAGGATTTCTGAGTCCGAAGAGGTATTGATATGCCGCAGGTCTTCCCGATAGAGATCCTGCTTCAGTTCGTCGGCATTGGTCAGATTCCCATTATGGGCGAGTGTAATCCCGTAGGGTGAGTTGACATAAAAAGGCTGTGCTTCGGCCGAAGACGCACATCCCGCAGTCGGGTAACGAACATGACCTATGCCCATGTTGCCCTTCAGCTCGATCATGTGCTCGGTACGGAAAACGTCCCTGGCCAGACCATTGGCCTTGCGCAGATGAAGCTGCCGTTTTTCCAAAGTCACTATGCCCGCAGCATCCTGACCCCGGTGTTGGAGCACGAGCAATGCATCATAGAGGGCCTGATTGACCGGCCTTTGCCCGTAGAGTCCGACGATACCGCACATAATTCAGCCTCTCCTCACTAAGTATCTGACCGCTGTCTTCACGATTCCACGCAGAGAGCCGCCTGACGGCGGTGAAACATTTCGACACTGAGGGTCATTCGAATCCACACCCATCGCAACAGAGTCCCTGTCGAGCACCTTGCAAAAAGTCCCAGACGATCCGTGGGATCCGCCCAGAGTCTACCGATCCTGAGTAAACTTTAACGGCAGTAAAAGAGTTGGGAACAGTTTTTGTGTCAACGCTGCCGGAGAGATCCATAGTAACGCTTCCCACCAGGGAAAGATCCATCAAGTTGAGATTAGGTTGCCATGAACTGAAATTTTTCGCCAATATCGGGTGGCATATAGGATTTCAGCCACACCGCAAGCTCCTGAAAGTAGGCGATAAGTTGGGATTCCGTCCACCATGGGTCATTGGGCAGCGGAGTCAGACCGGCAAGAAGAATAAGTACGGTGACCAGTAACACGCCTCTGGCTGCACCAAACAGCATGCCGATCAGACGGTCGGTTCCATTCAGGCCGGTTCTGTCTACCAGCTGGCCAGCCAGATAATTGACCAGCCCACCCATCATCAGGGTTAATAGAAAGAGCGCACCAAACGCTACTCCGAGCCGCAGCGAAGGTACCTCAAACCAATGGAGGTGGACTGCCAGTTCCCGAAAAAAGTTCCAGGCCACCCAGAATGCCAGCACCCAGGCCGCCAGCGAAAAGGCTTCCCTGACGAAGCCGCGCATCAGGCTGATAACAGCTGAAATTCCAACAACGCCGATGATGACGTAATCTACCCAGATCATTCAGCCATATCCCCGAATCCGGACGTTCCTGAGGTATTCACCCAGGTCTTGAAAGATCGTAATGGTACCAAAACCACCAGGGCAACTGAAGCGATGGGAAGTTTCCATGTGAAGTTGGGAATACCGGTCAAGAAAAGGAAAAAACCTGCTGCTCAGGGATAGGTTGTCAGGGTACCCTTCAACTTAAAAGGCTTGATGACCCGATTCAACTGCACCAGCATGGCCTCTGCCTGCCCCCGGTCCACCTCCGGTCCAACCCGCACCCTATACAAACGTTTTCCCTTCAGGTCTACCGATTCCATAAAGGCTGAAAACTTCTTTTCCCGAAGCGTTTTCACCAGGTTATCCGCATTTCTTCTATGAGAAAAACTGCCTACCTGTATCACCCAGGCCGACAATCCGGCTTTGATCTCCGTCTTTTTCGGCGTGGTGGAAGGCTTTTGGGCTATTTCAGGCGTTTTATCGGGTTTGGGGGCAACCACCGGTTTATCGGGTGTAGACGCCTTCGGCGGACGGGTTCGCTGCAATGGCGTGATCTGCTCAATGGGTAAAACGAGTCGTTCTGTCTCCGGGGGCAACAGCCCGGAGGTGAATTCCTTTGTCGGTTGAGGGGGAATGTTCGTCTGTTCTATCCCCTGCTCTATCACCGGCTCATGCTGCAACAGCATAGGCACGAAAATCACTACCAGTGAAACCAGTACAGTTGCGCCAATCAGCCTTTTTTTCAGCCCCTCATCCACGATCTATTCTCTCAGCGGTGTAATTCCATCGACATTATATAGCAAGGTAACCAGGCTCAGTAAAAGAGAAAACCAGCATTCCTGTCTTCAGGAATTACGAATCATCTGCATCATTTCGCCTATCAGGTAAAAGGAACCGAATACGACGACTCTATCAGTGGCCCTGGCATTCCTCTTTATGTGTTCCCAGGCTAATCCCAGATCTGAAAATCTGCTCATACGGTGCGCTGAAACACCGGCATTTTCCACTCTGGATACCAGTTCATCCAATGCCAGCGCCCTCTCACCCGCCACCCCTGCAAGATACCAGCGATCGATCCAGGGCAGCATGACCCGAACAACCCCCTCAACATCCTTTCCTTCCAGCATGCAGAACAGAGCCAGGGTTCGCCCCCGGCAATCCGTAGCGATCAGGTTTTCAGCCAGAGCACGACTGGCATGAGGATTATGCGCCACGTCCAGAATGACAGTCGGATCTGTTCCTACCACCTGAAAGCGCCCCTCGACCCAGGCATCCTGCAACCCTCGATCGATCGCAGCCCGAGCCACCGGAAGTTTCTGTCGCAGCAGCATCAACACCATGAGTACCGCAGAGGCATTGCTGAGTTGAAAACCGCCTTGCATACGGGGACAGGGTAAATGCTCGAACCTGTAACCCTCCCACTGCCAGCACCATCCTCCAGCTTGATGCTCATGCCTGAAATCCCTCCCGGCGACAAACAGGGGGGAACCCAGCTCCTGAGCCTGTAGAAGCAGCGTACCCGGTGGATCGTCGCTGCCGAACACCGTAGCGCTACCCGGGCGCATAACCCCCCCTTTCTCGATTGCTATCAGCTCACGGGTCTCCCCCAGCCAATCCGTATGATCGATATCGACAGAGGTGATCAGCGCCAGATCGGCATCCAGGATATTCACTGCATCCAGCCTTCCTCCCAGACCAACCTCGAGCACCAGCACCTCAGCTGCCTGCTTAACGAAGTAGCGGAGCGCTGCCAACGTACCGAATTCGAAATAGGTCAGTGAAATATCACCACGAGCCCGATCCACCTCATCGAAAACCTCGCACAAAGCCTGATCACCGATATCACTGCCATTGAGACGGATACGCTCGTTGTAACGCACCAGATGAGGGGAGGTATAGCAACCCGTGCAATATCCCGCAGCAATCAAAACGGATTCCAGGATCGCGACACAGGAGCCTTTACCATTGGTCCCTGCCACGGTAATGATCTTGCCCGAAAAGCCTGATGGATTTAAAGACTGCCAAACCGCAGAAACCCGATCGAGCCCCAACTCTATCTTGCTGGGATGCAGACCAGACTGCCATTCCAACCATTCATCGAGGGTCTGAAAACGCATGAGAAGAAAGACTCTGGTTAATACCTGGAACAGCAACTACCGGGGGGTTGAGTGTGGATTCCAATACTTCTGCCAGGTGGGGTAACCTGGAAGTGAGCAGTACATCCCAGGAGTGCCGGAACTGCCTGTTACCAACCGGGCAGATATCTGGACACAATTCACCCCGGTACCCTGAGTCCAGCCCTCAAGTTCTGGGTTGCTGGGTAAGGATACTCAGCAAATTAGCTATTCGCTCCCGCATGTCACGACGATCCACGATCATATCGATGGCACCGTGATCCAGCAGAAATTCACTGCGCTGAAAACCTTCTGGTAGTTTTTCTCTCACTGTCTGCTCGATGACGCGAGGGCCGGCAAACCCGATGAGTGCATTGGGTTCGGCCACATTGATATCGCCCAGCATAGCGAAGCTGGCTGACACACCGCCCATTGTAGGATCAGTCATCACAGAAACGAACGGAATTCCTCTTTTTTCCATTTGTGCCAGCACTGCGCTGGTCTTGGCCATCTGCATCAAAGAAAACAGGGACTCCTGCATCCGGGCACCACCACTGGCAGAGAAACAAACCAGAGGAATGCCTCGCTCGATACTGATGTTGGCACCAGCCACGAACCGTTCACCTACCACCGAGCCCATCGAACCGCCCATGAAACCGAATTCGAAAGCCGCAACGACCAGGTCCATCCCCTTCAATTGACCGCGCATCACCACCAGCGCATCCTTTTCGCCGCTGATTTTCTGAGCCTGGGATATTCTGTCCTTGTATTTTTTACTGTCCTTGAACTTCAGTGGATCGGTGGGGGAGAGATTCTCTCCAATCTCTTCCCTGGGCTCAGGATCGAGGAAGACATCGAGACGCCGACGGGCATTTATCCTGTTGTGATAACCACACTTGGGACAAACATCCCGGTTTCTTTCCATTTCAGCGCGATAGAGAATGGCTCCACAACCCGGACATTTGGCCCACAGACCTTCCGGTACCACCCGCTTGCTGCCGCCCTCGGTCCTGATGCGGCTGGGCATCAGTTTTTCAAACCAGCTCATTCTTTCTTCCCGCTGTCATTGAATCATTGTCTCTACAAGATGAGGGCAATTCTACGATATAAAACATCAGCAGCCCGAATCCATTGCGCTTCGCATTCCCGCCAGTAATTCTGTCACCGCCGACACCATCGCCCCAGGTTGATCCGCATGCTCTTCGATCCGCTTGATCAAGGCACTGCCAACGATCACCGCATCACCCACCTGAGCCACCGCTCTGGCCGTCTCCGGATCCTTGATTCCGAACCCCACACCAACCGGCAGGCTGGTTATCTCTCGAATCACCTTCAACCGGCGCTCCACCTCCTCGGTGGAAAGATCCGCTGATCCGGTTATACCCTTGACAGAGACGTAGTAAACGTAACCCTCGGCAGCATCGCAGATGCGCTTGACCCGTTCTCTGGTGCTGGTGGGTGAAATCAGAAAAATCGGGGCAATCCCCTGGGGCCTGAGAGCCGTAATCAGCTCTTCTGCCTCTTCCGGGGGTATATCCACCGTCAGTAAACCGTCAACACCGCACTCTGCAGCTTCCCTGGCAAAACGCTCGTACCCAAGGGCCTCCACCGGGTTGAGATAGCCCATCAGGATAACCGGCGTTCCGGCATTCTCCGCCCGGAACCGACGAACCATCGCCAGCACGTCTCGCAAGGTGACGCCATGCTCCAGAGCCCGCTCACTGGCCCGTTGAATAACCGGCCCGTCAGCCATGGGATCCGAAAAGGGTATACCCAGCTCGATCATATCCGCACCTGCCGCAACCATGGCGTGCATCAGGGGCACTGTCTGGTCCGGATCGGGGTCACCTGCTGTGACAAAGGGAATCAAGGCGACCCGATTCCGCTCCTTTAAACTCTCGAAACAGTCACTAATACGACTCATCGTGTCATCCCATCCAACGCAGCAACCGTATGCATGTCTTTATCCCCCCGGCCAGACAGATTCACCAGAATGGTCTGATCAGGTGTCATACGTGAAGCCAGGCTGATCGCATAGGCTATGGCATGACTCGACTCCAGTGCAGGAATGATCCCCTCGCAACGAGTCAGGGTGTGAAAGGCCTCCAGTGCCTCTTCGTCCGTGACACCCACATATTCTGCCCGTCCTGCATCTTTCAACCAGGCGTGTTCCGGGCCGACCCCCGGATAATCCAGGCCCGCAGAAATCGAATGGGTTTCGGTAATTTGACCATTCTCATCCTGCATCAGATATGTTCGGTTCCCATGCAGTACGCCGGACTGGCCCGCACACAAGGGTGCGGCATGTTGTCCGCTCTCAAGCCCTTTACCTGCCGCCTCAACCCCATAGATCGCCGTCTGGGAATCGTTGAGGAACGGGTAGAATAATCCTATGGCGTTGGAACCGCCCCCCACACAGGCGACCAGGGCATCGGGCAAACGGCCTGTCTTACGCTGTATCTGATCCCTGGCTTCACGACCGATCACCGTCTGAAAGTCCCGGACCAGTGCAGGATAGGGATGGGGTCCTGCCACGGTGCCGATGATGTAGAAGGTGTCGTCGATATGAGTCACCCAGTCGCGCATCGCTTCGTTGAGGGCATCCTTGAGAGTTTTCGACCCGGATTCAACAGCCACGACGTCGGCACCCAGCATGCGCATTCGGTAGACATTGGCTTCCTGGCGCACGATATCCACCGCCCCCATGTAAACCACGCACTCCAGCCCCATGCGAGCGGCTACCGTCGCCGTGGCCACTCCATGCTGACCGGCACCGGTTTCAGCGATTATCCTGGTCTTGCCCATGCGCCTGGCGAGCAGCGCCTGACCAACCGTGTTGTTGATTTTGTGGGCACCCGTGTGATTCAAATCCTCTCGCTTCAGATAGATCTGTGCACCGCCTGCCTCCTGGCTCAATCGCTTTGCATGGTAGAGAGAAGACGGGCGTCCGACATAGTCGGCCAGGTCCTGATCCAGCTCGGCCAGAAACTCATCGTCCTGCATGTACTTTTCATAGGCCAGACGCAGTTCCAACAAAGGCTCCATCAGAGTCTCGGCCACGAACATGCCCCCATAATTACCGAAATGCCCCCGTTCATCTGGCATTTCCATAAAATCTCTCTGACTACCAGTCGGCACGTTGAACTCCTCGTATGAATAGATCAATCTGTATGGCATCCTTGATGCCTTTGTGGGATTCCACACCACCACTGACATCGACAGCGAATGGTTTTACCCGGCAGACCGCTTCTTCGATATTGTCAGCCGAGAGACCACCTGCCAGCACAATTCGGTCTGCCAGATCCGCTGGAATCCGATCCCAGTCGAAACTCGTACCGGTTCCACCGGGAACCCCCTTACGGTAGGTGTCGAGCAGCAGCCCCGCAGCCCCTCTGTATTGCGCCATAAGGGCGTGCAGATCCACCTTCTCTTTCATCCGAATCGCCTTGATATAGGGTCGGCCATGACCTTCGCAGGCTTCTGGTGATTCACTACCATGGAACTGAAGCAGGTCAATTCGCGTCCGGGACAGAATCTCTGCTACCTCTGACCTTTTCGGATCAACAAGCAAACCCACGACCGTCACAAACGGGGGCAACCCCTCAACGATCTCGCTGGCACGCTCGATCGATACGGCTCTTGGGCTTGGAGGATAGAAAACCAGACCAATCGCATCAGCGCCCAGTCGAACAGCTTCCAGGGCATCATCCCGCCGGGTGATACCGCATATCTTGACCCGAGTTCTCATTGGGGCAACAAAGATACAGGATTGTTCCCTTCGGAGGAAGTTTACAGTCTCAAAAAGCACGCCCTACCCCGGCTGGATTGTTCCCTTCGGAGGAAGTTTACAGTCTCAAAAAGCGCATTCCGCCTTGATTGGAATCACTACGGGTGGGCCGGGTTTGTCAAACGGATCCACTGAATTCCGATCATGCCGCCCGGTGCGGCCAGCAACAGCTCCCCAGCCCCCTATCGTGACCACGTCCGTTTGCTATGGTGTGGCGCAGCGGCTCGAACACAGGATGCCTGAGGTAATAAACGGGGTGTCGACCATCGAATGCAGTTTGGGGCCTGGCACGTCCCAAAATGCATCGCCAGATCGAAGACATGCATCCTGTTGGGACTGACTGTTGGTTCAGGTTTCAGGGGGCATCAATGATTCGAATTCCAGGTGCTCCGGTAAATGGTACTCCTCCGGATAACCAACACCCAGCAGATACAACCCCTGAGGCGGAGCAGTGACGCCACCCAACGTGCGATCTCGTAATTCCAGAACTTCCCGTGCCCATTCGACAGGGCGATCTCCCCTCCCAATACTCATAAGCACCCCCGCGATATTCCGTACCATGTGATGCAGGAATCCGTCAGCAGTGACATCCAGCAACACCCTGTTTCCTTCTCGGTTGATTATCAGACGGGTCAGGGTACGCACCGGACTTTTAGCCTGGCAACCCAGCGCCCTGTAAGAGGAGAAATCATGGGTCCCCACCAGGCATTGGGCTGCCTGTTGCATTCGTTTTTCATTGAGCGGGTAATGGGTCCAGGTTGCCCGTTTCTGCCAGATGGCGGAACGGGTTGCCCGATTGAGGATAATGTATCGATAGCTACGGCTGATTGCCGCAAACCGGGCATGGAAATGGTCAGGTACGGGACAAGCCCAGTTTATATTGATTTCCGGTGGCAGGTTGGCATTGCAGCCCAGCACCCAGTTTCTCGGAGTACGGTCGGCGTCCGAATCAAAATGGACCACCTGCCCTGCTCCATGGACTCCGGTATCCGTGCGACCTGCACAGACCACTCTGACAGTTTGGTTTGCCACTCTGGATACCGCCTGCTCGAGTCGCAACTGAACGGTATTCAGATCCTCTTGAAGCTGCCAGCCATGAAAAGGACTTCCGTCATACTCGACACCCAACGCCCATCGCATGGGCAAATCAACGGGCTGCGGACAAGTAGAGTAGCAACCCGTGGCAACACCGGCTCAAACTATCTGACCTGGGAGTTCTGATAAGACTGCTCAGCTCAGCTCTCCGATTATCTTTTGCGCTGCTGCCTTCTGTTCTTCATTTCCTTCCAGCAATACCTCATTCAGGATACTGCGGGCGCCCTCGGCATCCTCCATGTCCACGTATGCGCGTGCCAGGTCAAGTTTCACACCCACCTCATCCAGAGCGGTGTTTTCGGTGGATTCGATACCCATATCCCCCTCGTCAACCGAAAGTGTCAGGGGCTCGATATCCATCATCAGATCGTTTTCTGTAATCTCCCCTCCGCTGGAATCAGAAAGGTCTGCCAACGTGGGATCCGTATCGACTGGTGTGGTTATATCGATATTGTCAGCTATCTGAGTTTCCAACTCCTCCAGGCTGAGGTCTTTCAAATCGTCCTCAATTTCGATTATGCCTTCCGGGGATATCCTTGCAGTATCGTCCGTCGCCGAATCTCCGGTAAACAAGTCTAATCCGGAAATCTCCTGTTCATCGGAGACTCCCCCCCCAAAACCGGTATCCACATCATCTTCCAGTTTAAATGCTTCGAGGTCGATCTCTTCGGTGAAATCAAGGTTTTCTGCCTGGTCAATAAGATCCGTCTGGGGTGTTTCTTTGAGCAGTTCCTGTTCAACTTCGTCTATACGATCTGCGACACCCTCACCAAATGTCTCCTCGTCAAGGTCGAAATCCAGGTCGAAATCCATGATCTCTTCGGTACTCTCACCGATGGCATCTTCTACGGGCTCCGCTGCCAATACTGAATCCGTGCTGTCCAGGTCTCCCAGCTCCAGCCCTTCGATATCCGCCAAAGGTTCTGGTTGGACAGTGTCTTCCTGCTCTGAGGAGAAATCAGCCTCCAGATCCAGATCATCCAGATCTCCAAGTAACTGGTCATCGGCATCATCACCGCCCCCCAGGGTATCGCCCAGACCAGCCACACCTGCAGCAAACAAAGCACTGCCGGGAATAATCTTCGATCCCATCGCGACCACCCGATCCCAGACCTGGGGATCCGATTTGGGGATTCCTTCTGCGGCAGATTTTTCAGCAAGTTTGTTGAAACCCTGCTTGTCTTTGACCGCATAAAGGATCTCGAAAAGCTTTTCCTTTAGTTCAACCCGACCTGGTTCCCGGTCCAATGCCTGCCGGATGAGTTCTTCCGCCTGTTTGTAACGACCATAGGCCACGTACACATCAGCCTCTGTCAATGGGTCTACATCACCGGTTTCAGTCTGAAGCGGATCTTCATCATCTTCAGTTGCGAAATCACTGAGAAAAGAGGTTTCATCTTCAGACTGGGGAGCTGCTTCAAGGTCGGGTTCAGAGGCAACGACGTCATCGGCCTCATCATCCGACGTGTTGATCAGGATACTCTCCGGGAACTCCTCTTCTTCTTTCCTGCGCCGCCCTGCAACCAGCCAGACCAGTGCCCCCAGCACGACCACTACCGCGGCGGCAATTCCCATCAGTGTGGTGTCACCCAGGAACTTGTCGAGCAAACTTTTTTCAGCCACAGCCGGTTCTTTTACAGCCTTTGCAGGCTTAGACGGCGCCTTCTCGGCGACCTTGGGCTTGGGCTCAGCTTTGCCGGCATCTGCTTTAAGAGGCGTGGGAGACACTGTTTCGGACGCTGGAGGCGCGGTCGATAACGTCTTCTCCATCGAATCCGACGCCATATCCGCCTTCGACTGTGCTTCTTCGACTACCGGAAGATCTGCCTTCGTGATGGCATCGGCACCCTGCATGACGTCTGTGGGGGTTTCTCCCGGCGATACCTCCCCATCCATTCCGGATGCCAGTTCCGGAGGCGCTTCCCTCTCGGGTTGACTGGCAGAATCACCCGGCATGCCCGTTACAGCCTTCTCGGTATCCCCGCCCGTGAGGTTCCCGTCCGCTTGAGTAACGATTCCATCAACCCCAGCCGGCATCTCCATTTGGGCGGGCATGCCGCCGCTGAACTGGGACTGCATCTCGGCCAGCTGATCGCTCTTCAACTCAAACAAGCGCTGGAGATCGTTCAACTGGGATTCCAGGTCAACGATACGGGATCGTAGTTCCTGCCCCTCTTCGAGAGCGCTCTCCGTTCTCTCGTTGGCCATTGCCAGATCCCGACGCAGCTGATCGGTCCTTGCTCCGACATTATCGCTCTCGACCTCACTCGGCTCATCAGGAGACTGGGCCGGAATAATCGTCAGTTGTGCGTCCGGCGATTCGGGCTCAACACCAGCCATGACTGGGGTTGATTCCACCGCTTCGGGTTCTAAATCTGCCGTGGCAGGTGTTGCTGCAACTTCTGCTGTAGCGGCCCCACCCGTACCCGTGCGCCAATCGTTCATCTGAGCACGAAAAGCAGTCCGTGCTTCGCCGGAGCGCATCTCCATCACCTCCTCCCTGGAGGGAACACGGAGAATTTTTCCAACTTTCAGATTGTTGACGTTTCCCCTCAAGAAGGCTTCCGGGTTGGCATAGAAAAGAGACATCACCATCTGCTCCATGGTGGTCCCTTGATGCCTAACCTTCTCGGCAATTCCCCACAGCGTTTCATTTCGGCGTGTGGGGCCATAATTACCCGCTTCGTTCGAACCTTCCGGCGCAGGCCTTGCCGACCGCACAGGTCTGCTCGGGAGAGCGGACTGCCCTCCCCGTGGTTTTTGAACAGGTGCCGGCTGTCGTTCGGTGGTGACCGGCGGGTCAAGCAGTACGGTGAATTCTCGAAGCATATGGCCGTTCGGCCAATCCACTTCGATAAAAAAGTTGACGAAGGGTTCGCGGACGGGCTCCGGACTGGATACCCGGATAACCTGAGACCCGTCCGGCAAGGTCATCGCCTTGAATTCCAGTCTTGTCAGGAAATGGGGGCGCTCGATACCTGCCTGATTGAAAACTGCGGCAGGTGCCAGATTGATTCTGACATCCGCCATCTCAGTTTTGCTGACCGATAACAGCTTGATATCCGCATTCAAATTCTGGTTCAGGGAGGATTTCGTACGAATCTCCCCAAGCCCTAGAGCTTGCACACCAAACGGAACCACCCCAAGGACCATGGCTATCGCCAGGGACAATTTTCGAACCATGAAACCCCCTTCCTTTTTCAGCCCCCGAGACCTAGGGTGCTGTGAGCGCAACTGTTCCTGCCTCCGGGGCAAGAAAAAAATGATTATCCGCCTAATTGCAGCCTGCTAACAAGTACCAACTGTCGAACTGACATGACCAAATGTAACAGGGTTAACGTTCCAACAGAATAAAAAGCATACGACGCAACGGTTCCGCAGCGCCCCAGAGCAACTGATCCCCCACAGTGAACGCCGAGAGATAATCGTCTCCCATTGCCAGTTTTCTAAGTCGCCCCACCGGCACAGACAAAGTTCCGGTAACCGCCGCAGGTGTCAAATCGGATATTGTCACATCTCGATCGTTGGGAATGACACTCACCCACTCATGGGCAGAATCCAATATCCCCTCTATTTCGTCTATCGGCACATTTCCCGACAACTTGATGGTTAATGCCTGGCTATGGGAGCGCATTGCTCCGATACGAACACAGATGCCGTCGATGGGCAGCGGGTCATCCTCGCGACCGAGAATCTTGTTACTTTCCACTGATCCCTTCCATTCTTCTCTGCTCTGGCCATTTTCCAGCTGGGTATCGATCCAGGGTATCAGGCTCCCCGCCAGCGGTACACCAAACCTGTCCGTGGGAAAGGCATCACTGCGCAACATCGACGTCACCCCGCGATCTATATCCAGAATCGCCGATGAGGGATCGAGCAGCCTGTCCTCCACAGCCTTGTGAACGCTTCCCATCTGGGCCAGCAGCTCACGCATATTCTGGGCGCCCGCCCCGGAAGCGGCCTGGTATGTCATCGCTGAAACCCATTTGATCATCCCGGCATTGAAGAGTCCTCCGAGTGCCATGAGCATCAGACTGACCGTACAGTTTCCGCCAATGAAGTCTTTCACACCCCCGTCCAGGGAGTCTGTGATCAGGTTCATGTTCACGGGATCGAGCACGATGGTGCTGGCCGGCTCCATTCGCAGTGTGGAAGCAGCATCGATCCAGTAGCCTTTCCATCCCAGCTCACGAAGGGGTCCGTATACACTCTTGGTGTATCCACCACCCTGGCAGGAAACGATGGCATCCATCGATTTCAATGACTCTAAATCAAAGGCCGACTGAAGCGGGGGCGAGTCCTTTCCGATATCCGGGCCCTTCTGCCCCACCTGGGAAGTCGTAAAGAACACCGGTTCGTCTATGAGTCTGAAATCATTTTCGGCCTGCATACGCTCCATCAGCACCGACCCAACCATCCCTCTCCATCCAATAAAACCTATTCTTTTCATTGCGATAAACCAATTGTTTAAACCAATAATTTAAGAACTACACAAGGCGGTGACCACCGCATCACCCATCTTTTCAGTACCGACCTCGGTCATACCGGGGGAGTGGATATCCGGAGTTCTAAGGCCTGAATCCAGTACGCTGTTGACCGCCGCTTCCACACGTTCTGCCAGTTCCGGTTCATTAAGCGAGTACCGCAGCAGCATGGCCACCGACAGAATCGTCGCCAGCGGATTGGCCAGCCCCTTGCCCGAAATATCCGGGGCAGACCCATGTATCGGCTCATACATACCCTTGCCTTGTTCATCCAGAGAAGCTGAAGGCAGCATGCCGATGGAGCCGGTAAGCATGGCGGCACAATCAGACAGAATATCCCCAAACATATTTGTAGTGACCATGACATCGAACTGCTTTGGAGCACGAACGAGCTGCATCGCCGCATTGTCCACATACATATGGGACAACTCTACGTCCGGGTAATCCCCACCCACCCGGGTGGCCACTTCGCGCCAGAGTTCCGTACATTCCAGCACGTTAGCTTTATCAACCGAGCAGACTCTGCTGTTTCGCTTCATCGCGATATCCATCGCCACCCTGACGATCCGATCCACCTCTGATTCTTTATAAATCAGTGTATTGTATCCTTCTCTTTCTCCGTTATCGAGTTTCCTGACACCCCGTGGCTGCCCGAAATAGATACCTCCGGTGAGCTCCCGAACAATCATGATATCCAGGCCAGATACCACATCCGCCTTCAAGGTAGAGGCGTCAGCAAGCTGGGGATACAGAATCGCCGGACGCAGGTTGGCAAATAAGCCCAGACCCGCCCGCAGACCGAGCAGCCCCTTTTCCGGCCTAACCGATATATCCAGAGGCTCCCATTTGGGACCACCCACCGCACCCAGCAGCACAGCGTCCGCCTCCCGGGCCAGTTCCATAGTAGGTTCGGGCAGGGGATGACCTGCGGCATCATAGGCCGCTCCACCTATCAGAGCTTCATCAAACTCCGCGTCGAGACCAAATTCATCCCGAAGACAGGCCAGTACCTTCATTGCCTCATTTACAATTTCCGGACCAATACCGTCACCCGGAAGAATCAGAATCGTTTTGCTCATTGTCTTTTTATAAACTCCTGTTGTCTGGAACTGCTTTCAGACTGAATCACCCCCGCGACCCAGAGCAGCATGGGAATACCCCTGCCGGGGAGTAATGCTATCTCCGGATCCGGCCTTTGTTCATCTGTCCACAAGGATCGACTTTTCAAGGCTGAGGAGGGATTGTCTCCCGCACCGATCCGGGTAGCCGCCTGGCCATTTCAGCAACCGAACACCCAGGGCGCTTTTACACGACGCTGCTCCTCAAATGCCCGTATGCTGTCCTGATGCTGCAGCGTCAGACCGATGTCGTCCAACCCCTCCAGCAGGCATTGTTTACGAAACGGATCGACATCAAATGACAGCACTGCGCCATGGGCTGACTTCAATTCCTGGGAACTCAGATCAACGGTCAACTCCAGTGCTGACTCATCACCTGATTTTGCAAAGAGACTATCCACATCATGTTCTTTTAGAACAATAGGTAATATTCCATTTTTAAAGCAGTTGTTAAAGAATATATCCGCAAAACTTGGGGCGATTATGACCCTGAACCCATAGTCTGCCAATGCCCAGGGTGCATGCTCACGGGAGGATCCACAACCAAAATTATCCCGGGTCAGAAGTATTTGCGCCCCCTGATACCGGGAATCATTGAGCACGAAACTGGTGTTAAGGGGCCGATTGTCATTGTCCCTGTCAGGTTCACCCTGATCCAGATATCGCCACTCATCAAAGAGGTTGGGGCCAAATCCCGTTCGTTTGATCGACTTCAGGAACTGCTTGGGGATGATAGCGTCAGTGTCCACGTTGGCACGATCCAACGGTGCTACCCGACCGGTAAATTTCTCGAACTTATCCATTTTCAGCTACCCTGTAATTCTCTTATATCGGTGAAATGACCGGCAATGGCAGCAGCGGCAGCCATCGCTGGCCCGACCAGATGGGTGCGCCCACCTTTACCCTGCCGACCTTCAAAATTACGGTTGGACGTGGAGGCGCAGCGTTCACCCGGCTTCAACTGATCGGCATTCATGGCCAGACACATGGAACAACCAGGCTCACGCCACTCGAAACCCGCTGCCACAAAGTCTTTGTCCAACCCTTCCCGTTCTGCCTGTTCCTTGACCGGCCCGGAACCAGGCACTACCAACGCCTGTACGATGTTGTCTGCCACTTTCTTTCCGCGAACAACAGCTGCCGCGGCACGCAAGTCCTCGATTCTTCCATTGGTACAGGAACCGATAAAAACATGATCGACCGGGATATCTGAAACAGGGGTATTGGCCTCGAGCCCCATGTACTCCAGCGCCCGCCGCATGCCTTCGGCTTTCAGAGAATCGCTGACTTGTGCCGGGTCAGGGACACGGTCGGTGACCGATACCACCATCTCAGGCGAAGTACCCCAAGTCACCTGAGGTGCGATTGACGCTGCATCGATCCGGACTTCTTTGTCGAATTCCGCTCCCTCGTCGCTACACAGATTTCGCCAGTTATCCCTGGCAGCTTCCCACTGTTTTCCTGATGGCACCTGAGACCGCCCGTTAAGATAATCCAGTGTCGTGTCATCCACCCCGATCAATCCTGCCCGGGCGCCGGCTTCGATGGTCATATTGCACACGGTCATCCGGCCTTCCATGGAGAGAGCACGAATCGCATCTCCTGCAAATTCTATGACGTATCCGGTACCGCCGGCGGTTCCAATCTCACCGATAATGGCCAGCACGATATCTTTGGCTGTCACTCCCGGAGCCAGCGCGCCATCAACACTGATACGCATGGTTCTGGATTTTTTCTGGATCAGGCACTGGGTTGCCAGTACATGCTCGACCTCGGATGTCCCGATACCGAATGCCAGCGCTCCCATGGCACCATGGGTTGACGTGTGAGAATCCCCGCAGACGACCGTCATCCCCGGAAGAATAAACCCTTGTTCAGGCCCGATGACATGTACGATACCCTGCCGGGCATCATCCATCCCAAATTCCTGTATACCGAACTCTTCGCAGTTGGCGTCCAAAGCCGCCACCTGAATACGAGCCACCGGGTCGGCTATTCCACTTGCACGCCCCTGGGTGGGAACATTGTGATCAGGCGTTGCGACCGCGGAATCCGGGCGCCAGGGCTTGCGTCCAGCCAGTCTCAGTCCTTCAAAAGCCTGGGGCGATGTCACTTCATGGACCAGGTGACGATCGATATAGATAAGGGACGTACCATCTTTTTCGGTACGCACGAGGTGGTCTTCCCACAGTTTGTCATAGAGTGTTCTTGGATTCATGGTGGCTACCCTTTGTATAGAAACCTAAGCATAAGCCGGGATATACTATAAAACAAATTCATCTTTTTTATATTTATTATTCCATTAAAGAATCCCAAATCATCCACAAACCAGGAACCTGAAGTCCCCGTTCCCAGGCCAGGAAAGGAAAAATGATCCATGGAAATAACCGAACTCAAGGCATTTGTCACTGTCGCAAAATCCGGATCATTCTCCCTGGCCGCAGAAACACTCTATCTGACCCAGCCAGCTGTCAGTAAACGTGTGGCCTCGCTGGAGGAGAAATTGGGTGCACGCCTGTTTGATCGGCTTGGACGCCGGGTCAGTCTGACAGAAGCCGGGCGTGAGTTGTTACCGAGAGCCCAGCATATACTGCTGGAAATCAGCGATATAAGCCGCAGTATCTCGAGTCTCGGCGATGAAATCGGTGGCACACTGACCATGGGAACGAGCCATCATATCGGCCTGCATCGACTACCTTCCGTACTCAGGGCATTCAGTTACAGCCACCCCCAGGTAAGACTCGATATCCGCTTCATGGATTCGGAGTCGGCCTGCGCAGCCGTGGAGCGCGGTGACCTGGAGTTGGCAATCGTCACCCTGCCCCCGGGGCCAAGCAACAGCCTCAAGCTCGAAGAGGTCTGGCACGACCCGCTCCATTTCGTTGCGGCAGAAGATCATCCGCTGGCGGCGATGCCCACAGTCAGACTTCCCGACCTGGCAGCCTACCCGGCGGTCCTTGCCGCCCGGGGAACCTATACCCGTGAAATTCTGGAGACGGCCCTTGCCCCCCTGCATATACAACTGCAAATCGGGATGGCGACGAACTACCTGGAAACCCTCAAAATGATGACCACCATTGGGCTGGGCTGGAGCCTGTTGCCCCAAACCATGGTCCGGGACGGTCAATTGAAATCACTGAAACTTCAAACACCCCGTCTGGCGCGTTCACTGGGGATTGTCAGCCATCCCAATCGGACACTTTCCAATGCGGCGCGCACCATGCGGGAAACCTGCCTGGCTTCCGTGGGTATCGATGTCACCCGAGCTCGTTAGCCGCCGGGACTCCAACCAACGCCTGATCAGCCACTGTTTTTCACCTCTTCCAGCTCAGCCACCCGTGCCTGTAGAGCTTCAAGCTCCCTGGTCTGGGACTTGAAGGCCTTGAGAAGCTCGGGCAGCCGGGATACGGCAGCAAACTCCCGCTTGGCCCGACGAATGGAGCGCGCCGGAATACCCAGAACGGAATCTCCCGCGTCAACCTTTCCAGGCACACCGGAACCACCTCCCACCATGGCACGTTCCCCCACCTCTGCATGGTCGCTGATAATGGCACCGCCACCGATCATCACCTGATTTGCGATCGTGGCACTGCCGCCAAGGCCCGAATGACCGCAAATGATGACATGTTCACCCACATCAACGTTATGCCCCACCTGTACCAGATTATCGATCTTGGTGCCCCGACGGATCCGGGTCACTCCCAGAGCAGCCCTATCCACGCAGCTGTTACAACCGATTTCCACATCATCGCCAATCTCCACCGTGCCGATCTGCGGCACCTTGTGATGATGATCATCCATCCAGACGAAACCGAACCCCTCTCCCCCGATTACCGCCCCCGCATGGATGACCACCCGATCACCCAGGGTGACCCCGCTCATCAACACCGCATTGGCCTCAATAAGACATCCTTGACCCATCACTACACCAGGCCCGATACGCGCCCCGGACTGGATAATACTGTGCGCTCCGATCATCGCATCGGCGGCAACGGTGGCACAGGCACCAATACTGACCTTGTCACCGATGCTTGCTGAGCCGTCCAGGCTGGCCGCCGGATGAATACCCTCCGCTGCCATCGGCTCGAGAAACAGCTCGGTAACCCGGATGAACGCATGCCGGGGTTTTTCGACCCGCAGCAACCTGTGACCGGGAATATCCGGAAAATCCGAGTTGACGATAACCACGGTCCCTTCTGCCACGGATTGAACCTTTTGCAGATAGCGATTACCTTCGGCAAAGCAGATTCTGGCCGGCCCTGTATCTTCAAGGGAGCAGACCCCTTCTATTACATATTCGGATTCCCCTTCCAGCCGGGCTCCTATCAATTGACAGACCTCCCCCAATCTGACTTTCATCCCTATCTCCTGTCCAATTCATCCACGACCCAGAACCAGGTAATCACCACCGCCAGCATTGAAACGAGCGCTGCCACGGTAAACACAACGGTGGGCCCCGCTTCAATCCAGAGGAAGCCACTGTAAAGACTCCCCACCGCACCACCGGCACCAAAACTGAGACTGCTGTAGAGTGCCTGGCCCCGACCCTGGTGACGCCCGGTGAAGTAATGATGCACCAAATGAATAGCCGATGCATGAAAAGTACCAAAAGTGGCCGCATGCAGGATCTGTGCAAACAACAACAACCCCAGAACCTGGGGAAATACACCAATCAGCAACCACCGTAGCGCCGCCATCAGCAGGCTGACAATCAGCACTTTTCGGGCGCCAAAACGTTGTAGCAATCGATGCATGAACAGAAAAACGATGACCTCGGCAACCACCCCCAACGCCCAGAACTGACCAATCACGGTCTTGGAATAGCCCGCCTCCTCCATGTAGATGGAAAAGAAGGTGTAGTAGGCGCCATGCCCCGCCTGCATCAGGAAGCAGACGAAGAAAAATGCGATCACTTCCGGCCTGATCAGCAGTGCCACGATGGACGATTGTCCTTCAATAGGAGACGGAGAGTCAGGGTCTCTGATCAACAGGCTTGAAAGCCAGATTGAAAGATAGATACCCAAGAGCACCGGTAACACGATGGCCGGCCCTTTCTGGTCCACGGCAACACCCAGCAGGGATACCGTGAGAATAAAACCCACAGATCCCCAAACCCGGATACGTGCATACCGGGCAACTCCGGAACCCAGATAGCAGAGGGTAACCACCTCGAATTGAGGGAGTACGGCATTCCAGAAAAAACTGAACAAGGCCATCGCCAAACCCAGTTCCCAGAAACCATTCAGCCAGAACACTCCCAGAAATATGAGACTGGTAAGCAATGAACCCATGCGCACGATAGTCATACGATGACCAAGGTGATCACCAAGCCACCCCCACACGTAGGGTGCAATGAATTTGGTAGCCATGGGAATAGCCATCAATTCACCGATAGCTACCGCATCGAATCCCAACTGTTTGAGATAGAGCGCCCAGAACGGGATCAGAGAACCCAAGGCCGCAAAATAGCAGAAATAGAAGCTTGACAGCCTCCAGTAGGGCAAGGGGTGGCCGTTCACGATGAGCGATCGACTACAGACAAAGTTGCATTGATCGGGTGGGATATGTCGGAGGGCACTTGGCAGGGCTTCGCTTCAGACCTGGAAGTGTTGATCCCGGGTCATCACACTGGCTCCTGAGCGCCACGGGAAATCTCATTTCCTGACTTTCCACGTCCTGGTACACCACAGCGGTCACCACCACTCACACAATGCGCGAAAACCAGACCCGACAGTACGACAATGAACGAAAACGGGATCAGAGAGATCAACAGGCAACGATGATCAACCCGGGGAAGCGGGTATCACGGGAGTACCAGGTTCGACATCCCCATTCTGGGCACGCTGCCGGAGCAGATGATCCAGCAATACGATGGCCAGCATCGCCTCTGCAATCGGCGTGGCCCGAATACCCACACAAGGATCGTGTCGACCCTGGGTCACCACTTCCACCGGTTCTCCCCCCACATTCAGAGTCCGCCCCGGCAGTCGCAGGCTGGAAGTCGGTTTGAATGCGACACTGGCCAGCAGATCCTGACCGCTCGAGATACCCCCGAGCACACCACCGGCCTGATTACCGAGAAATCCCTCCGGTGTCATTTCGTCCCGGTGGGTCGTCCCTTTCTGGGAGACACAATCGAATCCTGCCCCTATCTCCACACCCTTGGCCGCGTTGATGCTCATCAACGCATGGGCGATATCGGCATCGAGTCGATCGAATACGGGCTCGCCCAAGCCGGGAGGAACTCCCGTAGCCACCAGGTTGATTCGCGCTCCCACAGATTCGCCCTCCTTGCGGAGTGCATCCATGTAAGCTTCCATTTCCGGCACTTTGTCCGGGTCCGGGCAGAAAAACGGATTTCGGGGTACTTCATCCCACTCGAGTCGGTTGACTTTAATCGGCCCCAGCTGGGCGAGATAGCCTCGAATCGCAATCCCATACCTTTCTGAGAGGTACTTTTTAGCCACCGCTCCGGCGGCAACCCGCATGGCAGTCTCCCGCGCGGAAGAGCGCCCGCCTCCCCGGTAATCCCTGATGCCGTACTTCTGGGTATAGGTGTAATCGGCATGCCCGGGCCGAAAACGGTCCATGATTTTACTGTAGTCTTTGGAGCGCTGGTCGGTGTTGTGTATGAGTAACCCGATCGGGGTGCCTGTGGTCTTCCCTTCGAACACCCCCGACTGAATCTCCACCCGGTCCGGCTCCCGACGCTGAGTGGTATGTCGTGAGGTACCGGGCCTTCGCCGGTCCAGGTCCCCCTGGATATCAGCCTCGCTCAGGTCCATCCCCGGGGGACAACCATCGATAATACAGCCGATAGCCGGGCCGTGGCTCTCACCAAAACTGGTCACCACAAACAGCCGCCCGATGGAATTACCTGACACTGGCTTACTCCTTCCCGATCAGGGCTTGCGCCCGCTCCCGGCACTTTGGGCCTTCAGGTTCTTACGCACCACCGATTTCGCCGACCCTCCCTTGGGTGTATCAAGCCAGGTGTTGACCCTCTCCAGATCCTCCCGGGAAAGACTGCTCGCCGCAAACTTCAACTCCAGCCCGCTGATGATGTACTGGTAGCGGGAACCCAGATAATTGCGGGTGGCATCGAACAGGTTGGTCTGCACCGTGAGCACGTCTACCAGGGTTCGGGTACCCACCTCATAACCTGCCTGTGTGGATTCCAGGGCGCTGGTGGATGACACCACCGTGGCCTTGCGGGCCCCTACCGACTGAATATCGGTCAGCACGGCCCGGTAGGCATTACGAACATCCTGGTTCACCTTGCGGCGGGACTGGTCGAGGCTCTCCAGGGACCCCTGGTAATCGGCCTGGGCCTGGCGCATCCTGGAATTGACGAAGCCACCCTGATAGATGGGTACATCCAACTGCAGCCCGATTCTACCGGAGTCCACGTCCGAGCCAAACCTGGAGCTGTTGTTATTGGTATCGTAGCCTGCCACAAGATCCAGTGTCGGAAAGTGACCGGAGCGCTGAATCTCAATATTCGTCTTTTTCTCCTCGGCTGTACTTTCAGCCGCTATCACACTGTAGTTTTGATTCAGGGCCGTAGCCGCCCACTCCTCTATATCCGCCGGGACTGGTGGATTGAGCTTCAGCTCTTCACCAAGGATGGACAAAGGTTCCCGGTAGTAGCCGATGATGGTGGTCAGGGCCTCCCAGGCGTTATCAACCTCGTTGGCGTCAGAAATCTCGTCGGCTCTCGCTCCGTCGAATGCCGCCTGGGCTTCGTGTACATCGGTGATGGCGATCAACCCTACCTCAAAGCGCTGCTTGGCCTGGTCCAGTTGCCGGCGGTTGGCCTCTACCTGCCCCTTGGACACGGTCAGAGCATCCTCGGAGGCCAGCACTTCAAAATAGGCCTCGACAACCCGCCTCATTAAGTCCAGTTTTGCATTGGCGTACTCCGCCTCTGCAGCGGCAATGGTGTAATCGGCCTGCTTGAGGGCTTCCCAGGCCCCCCTATCATAGAGCGGTTGAGTCAGGCCGATGGAAAGCCCGGATTGGCTGAAATTATCCGTACCATTGCGGATAGCTGAAGGATTATTTTTGGTATCGGTGTGAAGGCGATCGGCATTCGCTTCCAGGGCGATGAAAGGCAGTAATGCGGACTTGGCCTGGGGTTTCTTTTCCAACGTCACTTCCAGCACCTGCTTCGCCACTCGAATTTGAGGGTCGTTGGTCAGTGCCAGTTCATAAGCCTCTATCAAATCCATGCCCTGGGCAGTACCTGCCATGATCAGGCTCAAAGCGGCAACTAATCGAGTTGGTTTATTCATAAGAATCAGGTTTTCCTTCGTTTAATTCGGCTCTTCGGATCAACAGGATTTTAACAATCGCGCAAGTATAACTAATTTTTCTGGTTTTTTTGGATTATCCTACTGGTTTGGCATGGACCCTGCCAGTATTTGGGGGGTCGATTTTAGCCTTACCCAGGTTCATTCACCAATCCAGATGGGCACCGGTGACCTTTCCGGTTATCCCCACTTCGGTGATGACCTGACCTTTTTTCACCCCAGCACCCTCTTCCATCAGTACCTTGTTGTAGAGGGGTTGTCCTGTTCCCAAGTCTTGATTCTCATCAGTGCCATAGGCTGGAATCCAGGTGCACTCCCCCCGGTAGTCGGGGTCACTTGAATAAAGCAGGCATAATCCAGTGGAATGGACGAATTGTAAAGTGCGTTCAACAATGGGATATTTACCCGCTGCAGAAACCTGTGTTGCAGATCACACGGGAGGCAGCGCCAGTTTTGCAGAAAAACCAACCACTGTGCCCCGATCTGAAAGGGTCCGTCTTGAGTAATTGACACCGGAGGTCAACCTGGTGCGGGAAGTTCACGAAATCAACCTTAGGAAATTCACGCTTCCCGGCCAGGCCATCGAACTTTAATACCCGTGATACCCGGCAGTCACCAAAACACCGCCTCATCCTCCTCACATCCCGGCTACAGCTGGTCGGATGTCATGGGAATGGTGCTCGAGCACCGCAGTGAACTGCTGAAGGCCAACCTGATTGCGGTTATCGGGGCGCTGGTCAGTGTCCCGGTCCCGTTATTGATCCCATTGCTGGTGGATGAGGTTCTGCTGAACCAACCGGGACCCGCAGTGAGTACCATGGACGCCCTGTTTCCCACAGGCTGGCAGGGACCGGTACTCTATATAATGGTAATACTGCTGCTTACCCTCCTGATGCGACTGGCATCCCTGGTCGCGGGTGTGTGGCAGACGCGCCAGTTCACCATCATATCCAAGGATGTCACCTTCCGAATCCGACGTCGCATACTGCGGCGGCTGGAGCGGGTATCCATGGCCGAATACGAAACCCTGGGCAGCGGCACCGTAGCCTCTCATCTGGTGACAGACCTGGATGCTGTGGATACTTTTCTGGGCAGCGCTACCAGTAAGTTTCTCGTCGCTGTGCTGAGCATTCTGGGAACGGCCGTGGTGTTGCTCTGGATGCACTGGCAGCTGGCACTTTTCATCCTGCTCCTGAACCCTCTGGTTATCTGGGTGACCACTGTGTTTGGGCGTAAGGTCAAAGAACTCAAGAAACGGGAAAACAGTGCTTACCAGCTGTTTCAGGAAGCCCTCGCCGAAACCCTGGATGCCATCCAGCAGATCAGGGCCAGCAACCGCGAACACCACTACGCCGATCAAATCATCGAGAAAGCAGACGGTATCCGTCGCCATTCCGCCGCCTTTACCTGGAAGAGCGACGCCGCCGCACGGCTCTCATTCACGGTTTTTCTGTTCGGATTCGACATTTTCCGCGGCCTGAGTATGGTCATGGTGGTCTTCTCAGATCTCTCTATCGGTCAGATGCTGGCCGTGTTCGCTTACCTCTGGTTCATGATGGGACCCGTCCAGGAAGTGCTGGTGATTCAGTACAGTTACAGCGCTGCCCGGGCAGCGCTGGACCGAATCAACGGCCTGATGGAGATCGGGCTGGAACCCCGCTATCCTCATATAAAGAACCCCTTTGAAACCAGCCAGACCACCGCGCTGAGGCTGGATAAAATCTGTTTTCGATACGGTGACGGCCCGCTGGTACTCCACGATGTGTCGATGCGGGTCGCCGCCGGGGAAAAAGTCGCACTTGTGGGGGCCAGCGGTGGCGGAAAAACCACCCTGGTGCAGGTTATTCTCGGGCTCTACCCTCCTACATCAGGGCGGGTGCTCTTCGATGAAGTGCCGGTCTCAGAAATCGGCATGGACGTGGTGCGGGACAATGTGGCGACGGTGCTCCAGCATCCCGCCCTGTTCAACGACAGCGTCAGAAACAATCTCACCCTGGGCAGGGACACTGCGGAAAGTGCCCTCTGGCATGCCCTTGAGATCGCCCAGTTGGACCAGGTGATCCGAGACCTGGATGCCGGTCTGGATACCCTGGTTGGACGTAACGGTATCCGACTGTCCGGGGGACAGCAGCAACGCCTGGCCATTGCCCGGATGGTTCTCACCAATCCCCGGGTGATTATCCTGGACGAAGCAACCTCCGCCCTGGACACTTCAACCGAAGGACAGCTGCATCAAGCGCTCAGAGGCTTTCTAAAAGGACGTACCACACTGATCATCGCCCACCGCCTCAGCGCGGTAAAACAGGCTGATCGGGCCCTGGTATTCGAAGACGGCCGAATCGTTGAAGACGGCAACCACGAGGAACTGATACGGGGGAAGGGACTCTACGCCTCTCTCTATGGCCAGCAGGAGCGCTGATATCTCAGGGTATGGCAGTACCTTTTGACATGCCGGTTTTTCGATGCGCCTGTACATCCCTGTCTGTTATATGTCGGCCGCGTCCGATATCCCTATCTCTTGCGGCACTTGTACGTCCCTGTATCTCGGCCGTGTCCTATATCCCTGTCTCTTACGGCACGGATACGTCCCTGTACGTCAGCCACTTCCGGCAGAGACTCCGGATAGAAACCCTCAGATCCATTAATGAAACCGGAGATGCAGCTGCCATTGATCACTCCATCGGCAGTCCGATATGTATCAGGTAGCCTTCACTCGGCAGAATGTCGAAGTCCTCACCGATCTGAAAGCCATCTTCCCGATTGATCAGGTAATCGAACCGGCCCGTTGACCTGTCAAATCGCTGAATGGTGCCAGCCCCCCCTTCCTGGATCAGCTCCTGCAGTAATACGGTAGCTGTGGCGCCGGGTTCGATGCAGCCGGAACCGGTCAAATTGACACCCGGCCGTACATTCCATGAACGGCAATACAGAGAAGTGAACACGACAGTATGATCCAGCCGGGCATAGACAATCAGCCCTTCAAGTCCCTTTCCGGATGGCAAGTGCAGGTTGCTACCATAGAAGTTTCCGTTTCTGTCATAGCCCGCTTCCTCGTAAACCTGATCGACCGAATCAAAGACTTTCACCCGCGAGATTACGATACTGCCCCCCAGCTCTTCCATGAGATTACGAAGTGACTCGTAAAAAAGGACCTCAGCAGGAAAACTAACCAGGTTCATGCCTTTTTGCAGCTCAACAACGGTTTCTCCCGGTATGGAGGCGTCATTGCGCGGATCGCTTCTCGCGTCAATCTCTTCCTGGGTGATATATCCGTCATCGTCAGGATCCGCCAATGGATCCAGTATGGTTATACCGTTTGTGGAGACACCTTCCGATTCCAAGCCCCGTGAATTTGCCGCCTTGACACAGGTATAGTAAGTCTCGTCGTAGGACAGGGATGCCGGAAGCCAACGAGCACCAGCCGCTGCACTCACTGTCCAGTCCTGCACATCCCCCAGGCAGGGGGCAGTACCGACCCGATAGGTATAGTGCGTGATGTCCGATTCAGGGTCGCTGGCACTCCAATCTGCAAAGAGCAAGGTGTTGTCCGTGGCGTATACGCCCCCATCGGTAACCCGTACTACCGGGGGTGTCAGATCCTCACCCAGATGGAAAGCGTAAGCGTAGGGCGATTCCGTCTCACAATCGTCATCCGACAGCAATATGCTGACATCAATCTTTCCAGTCGGCAGCCTCTCGGGTGCCAGCACGGTAAATTGCGCTGTCCGATAACTGTAAGCGGGTAGCGTAATATGCTGGTTGTGCACCACCCCGGGCAGAGCATCTTCCGGATCATCATCCATCCGTATCCGTAACTTCATCACATGCTCGACCGAGTCCGGGTTGAGCACCTTGAGCTCAAATTTGATCTTCTCACCTTTGAGAAATCGGCTCCTGGGCTCATCGGTTTCAGGATCGAGAGTACGCATCTCCACCAGATACGGACAGGATTCCCATTGATTGTCACAGGTCAGGTTGGCTGCTTTCTCTGCGGCTCTTGCCTGAGCGTCGGCTTCATCAATGCCGCACACCGCCAGCTCAATGGGTTCATTGAGTGCCAGCGCCACGGTGAATCCCGATGCCACTACATAGTGCCCGCCGTTCATATGCCGGGTGTTGACCCGGATGGCATTGCCGGCCACCCCTTCCTGGGAGTAGTTGAGAAATGTCGGCGGAAAAGCCGAGCTATAGGATCCCTGGGGAATGGTATTGTGCAGGCTCAGGAGCGGATTCCTGTTCATCAACACATCCACATCATGGGGACGATATCGCCAGCGGTCCGTCTGCAGACCAAAGTCTGTGAACAAGGCCGCGGTGTCGACATCCGGCAACGCCAATCCCTCGGGCAGGGTAAAGGGTATCCTCAGGTTCGGCCGGTTGGTGCAGTACGACCCCCTCACCTCCCGACAAATTTTGGGATTTTCCACCTGTACGTTGAACGGCTGGCTGCCTTCTGCACAGCCAAACTGGGTTTCCAAACTAATCTGGTGATCCGCACCAATGGCAGTGATCAGGGCGCTGAGTTCCCGATTCGCGGCCAGCGTAAACTCAAGGGAATCACCCATCACCATGCGATGATGTTCGATCATGGGAGCAAACAGCAGATCCGGCCGACTCTCCTCATCCGCCATCACCTGTACATCGGTCAACAGGTCACCATTATTGGTCAGCCTGTAAGTATTGACCAAGGTAAACGGATTCGCATCGATCTCTTCCAGCGTCAGATCAAAGGCCGGCTGGCGTACCTGTACCGCCGCTTCAACGTAACTCACGATAGGCTGGGGACTGTTCTCGTCAGCCGACAGCTTGAACCTGACCTTGTAGTTCGTCTCCCCGGCATCCTGAGCATGAAAAGCAATTTCAACAGCCTGCACTTCATCCGGCTGCAGAATGATACTCTGATCCACACTGCCGTCACCACGGAATCCGGCGATCAGATCCTCGTTGTCATTCAGAATGGTCAGGAACACTTCATGGGGATGGATATCGGTGTTTCTAACATTGATCGTACTGATCTGTTCGTAATCCCGCTCAATAGCGAAGGCATAGGTTTCACCCTCGAAGCGCACCCCGGATGCTATGGCATTACTTCTGACACTGCTCGAAGTGGTTCCGCAACCCGTTTCGATCTGGACATACCACTCGTAAACCCTATTCCATTCCAGGTCCTGCAACTGGACACTGTGACGCTGCCCCCCATCTGACAATACCGAAATGAACTGAGTATCTCCCTGTTGCCGGTAAAGCAACTCGGCACTCCCCGGTGCATCGGAGTTCCAGGAAACGAGCAGACGGTTGGCACCCATGGTTTCACCATCTGCGGGGATCAGGTTGCTCAGCAAGGGTTCCTGAACCAGGGTCAAAGCAGCCTCCGTCGAAGCCGCTAACAGTCCGCTGCCAGGCATCGCATGAACGGTAAAGGGGTAATTCCCAACAGGGATACCGCAGTCTTCCGGGACATGAATATCCAGTTGAACCATCCGGTCCTCTCCGGCGACCAGGATAAATTCGGTTTCAGAAAAGCTGTACCAGGAAGGATCCAGTCCGTCGAGCATCAATGTGAACGCCTCCGGCCTGACATGCCCATTGACGACCTCCACCTGGTAACGGTTCGATCCTCCGATAGAAAGTGTCAACACCGCAGGCAGAAGACTGATTTCTCCCTTCTCCTTTTTGGTCGGATCCGAGCCATAATTGAACTCATCGCAATTGGTCAGGTCGTCATCGTCGATATCACCGGCACATCCATTATCTGGATCGATACTGCCGTCATCCAGAGGATCGAGACCATACCTGACCTCCCAACCATCCGGCAGCCCGTCGTCATCGGTATCCGGATTGTTGGGATCGGTACCGTTGTTGTACTCACCGCTGTTGGACAGCCCATCGTTGTCTCCATCGTAACCGGCATCGTCCGGGTTGTTGGGATCAAGTCCGTTGGCAGTCTCCCAGTCGTTGGGCAGGCCGTCGCCATCGAGATCTTCTGACGTGGTCATCAGAAGCTGGATGTTATCGATATACCAGCCGGGAGCTTCATCTGCCCCGCTATAGACATCTATCGCAATATGATGAAACGCTATCCGGATCTTCTGGCCTGCATAGGCGGTAACATCCACATGGATCGGTGTCCAGTCAGCGCTATCCCATCCATTGGAACGTGTGACTGGGCTACTAACTGTTACCCAGTCTCCCCACTGTGCTCCATCCCATGCTGATACCTGCACCTGTCCATAGTCACCAGAAGAGTAGGCATACCATTGCCAAAAACGTAACTCCAAACGCTCGTTATCACGCAAGTCCGGAGCCAGATCATAGGGTGGGCTGATTAGACGACTGTCTGTTGAAGAATGATAGTGTCCACCAATCACTGTTCCCACACACTGGCTACCGTTGTAACAACTACCCGGTCCCGAGGTCGCTTCACCAAACTCCCAAATCCCACTATCAATCTCCCAATCAGTATGGGGGTCTTCAAAACCCTCCCAAAACAATCCGCCTCCCTCATCAACCAGGAAACTGAGCTTAAAACTGTCATCTCCCTCCTCACCGTTCAGGCCATCCTGGTCCTGGTTCATCATAGTACCGGCCAGGTCAATGATGTCGGGACCGACAGTTACCGTGTATATCCCGAGTGAGGTCTGGGGGTCGAAGGAAATCTCGAATTGATTGCGGCCCAACGAGGTGATTGCGATAGGGGTGATTTCGCCATCGGGCCCGGTGATGGTCACATCGTCCAGTGTGAAGCCACCCCCACCGTCCGGGTCAAAATCAATCGCCTGGTTGAAGGTAACGGATATGGAATCGAGGGTATCCGTTAGAATATTGACCGGATCACGGGGCTGACGATCAATCGCTCTGGGGCCGGTGACAACTTTGTAAACAACAGAATCGATATTTCGGGTTGAACCATTGTTGTAGTTTGCTACTGCCAGGTAAGATTCACCATCAATTTCAAAGCTTTCCCAATCATAGGCTCCATGGGTTACTATCGATTGGCTTTCTAAGAAAAGATCCCCATCGAGTTTGTAAATTTTCGAATCAATATTGTAGGTTGAGCCATCGCGGTGATTCGCCACGGCCAAATAGGATTCACCATCAATTAGAAAACTCTCCCAGTCGTGAGCACTGTTTGTTGATACAACCTGAGATGGCAAAAAAGCACTGCCGTCCCATTCATAAACCTGGGAATACACATTGTACGTCGAGTCATTGTGATGGTTTGCAACGGCTAAGTATGATGCTCCCTCACTCTCAAAATATTCCCAATCAACAGCGCCAGATGTGTCAATAGACTGATGTTCAACGAATGCGGTACTGTTCCATCGAAAAACTCTGGATTGAGTATTATGTGTTGAATCATTGTAAGCATTCGCCACTACCAGGTAGGTGTTGCCACCGATTACGAAGCTCTCCCAGTCTCTGGCACCGCTGGTTGGTATGGATTGAAAAAGCAAAAACGAATTGCCATCCCATCTATATACTTGCGAATCTACATTATATGTACTGTTATCGTGATAATTTGCGACCACCAAATAGGGCACTCCCTCTATTTCGAAGTACTCCCAATCAAGAGCACCAACCGTACTAATCATTTGATAATCAAGAAATATTGAACCATCCCATTTAAAGATTTTGGAATCGATATGACGCGTTGAATCATTGTGGTAATTCGCCACGACCAGGTAGCTCTCGCCATCTATTACAAAACTTTCCCAGTCAAAGGCGCCTTGGGTTGGTATCGTTTGAATTGTGGAAATGAACTACCGTCCCACTTGAGAACGGCTGAATCAACGTTGTAAGTTGAGTCGTTATGGTGATTGGCAACAGCCAGGTAGTGTTCACCGTCGATACTGAAAAACTCCCAGTCCAGTGCACCGTTGGTGGATACAGCCTGGTAGTCTCCAAATACCGGGGTTGGTGGGCAGAGGTCTCCTATGCCATCTCCGTTTGAATCAGCCTGGTCGGGGTTGTGAGTGTTCGGGCAATTGTCGTCACAGGCTTCGGTTTCCCCATTCATGCAGGTGTAATCTCCTGCTATACCAGAAGAATTACCGTCATCGAGTATGGTGTCGTTATCTGAGTCCAGGGGATCAGAAAATGCGGGGGGCATGACGCAGAAATGACCGAACAGGATGGCCGCTATGATTTGTATTTTTATCGTTCGAAATGCCATCAGTACTTCCTCTCTCCTGTTGGATAAAGATAGGAAAAGCAACGCAATGGAAAACATACCGCTATACTGACGTTGGTTTATTGCTGTTTTCGCACCCGCGTTACAACACATACGAAGCAAATCAAGGATGTGCTGCACAGGGGACGAGACACTTCAAAGCTCGAATGTCGGAGTAGCTCGTAGAGATGCGAAACGACCCCCGCCACTGGTGGGTAACACAGCTGTGCCTGCTGAATCATCGGGGGATTTTTTCTTTGCACTGCAACAAATCATTGCAGTGTTTGAATTTTGTTTCTAAATTCTCCTGGGAACACAGCCGCTTCCCTGCTTTTTAACCAGCAGGCTCTAGCAAACACTATGATCGCTTAACAGATAGCCCTATTTTCAGAATCTCAGTCCCATTCCTGACAGATGCGAGTATAACCATAAATTTTGTGGATTAATGGTGAGTGTGATCTATTTGGCCAAAACTATTGATACAGATCATAGAAGATAATCATTGATAACCTTAATTCCACTAATCATTAGTGGGACTACAGCTTCTGGTACTCCTGATTAAATCAAGCGGTTATCTAAAGAAAGCTCTGAAAAAGTCCCCCGTTCATTCCCGCGTAGGAGGGAGAACTGGTAGACCTGTCTACAAACTACGGATTAATATGGGTTAGGGCCTCGGAAAATATGATTTGTCCCAAAATGGCGCCGAATTGTTGTCCAGATTCAAGGCGTGATAAGGGGCGCATAGCCGTTCTATGTAACCCT
>JAAELC010000805.1 GCA_024227135.1 Gammaproteobacteria bacterium | reverse complement strand
GCGGATTCGGCAGTCAGTCTGCGGCCCGGTCAGGAAATTTCCCGCGACCAGCTGCTCAATCAGCTGGTGGATATCCAGTTTGAGCGCAATGATATCGACTTCCAGCGGGGCCGTTTTCGGGTGCGTGGGGATGTGGTGGAGATTTTCCCAGCCAGCCGGGATGAGCATGCCTTTCGGGTGGAGTTTTTCGGGGATGAGATCGATCGGATTCGGGAGATTGAGAGTTTGACTGGCAAGAACCTGGGTGAAGTAGAGCATCTAGTCCTTTTCCCAGCCACTCACTTTATGACCAATGAAGACCACATGGAAGCAGCGATTGCCAATATCACTGCTGAAATGGAAGAGCAGGTCAAGCTCTTTGAGGCAGAAGGGAAGCTGATTGAAGCCCAGCGCATCCGCCAGCGGACCGAGTACGATGTAGAGATGCTGCGTGAGATGGGCTATACCAATGGCGTGGAGAACTATTCCCGCCACATGGATGGCCGTTCCGAAGGGGAGCCTCCCTACACCCTGCTGGACTTTTTCCCAGAGGATTTCCTCATCATGATTGACGAGAGCCATATGACCATGGGCCAGATTAAGGGTATGTATAATGGGGACCGCTCCCGCAAGGAAATGCTGGTCAATTACGGCTTCCGCCTGCCGTCAGCTTTGGACAATCGTCCCCTGCGCAGGGAAGAATTTGAAAGCCATGTCCACCAGATTGTCTATGTTTCTGCCACCCCTGGCGATTATGAGAGGGAACAGACCGATACCATTATTGAGCAAATCATCCGGCCGACAGGCCTCCTCG
>JAAELC010000804.1 GCA_024227135.1 Gammaproteobacteria bacterium | reverse complement strand
CTTCCTGGGGGCCGGCACTGGAAACCAACAGTACCTGCGGTTCGGAATCAGCTGACGAAAACAGGATGTTGGTCCGGATGCCCCGGTAGGCTTCACTGGCCGTGGATTTGGGCGAGTGGGCCGCCTCCAGTTCCGGACTATGATCATGGTCTGCATCCTGGGAGTCGTTCATATCGATAGCCGGCACCGGTCCAAGGTAGGGTATATCCAGATACCGTTTGATCTCATCCGGCGTCTTGATGGTGTTGTCCAGGTATTCAAACAGGAAAGCCAGACCGGTGCCCAGGGTCAACCCTACGATCATCGCCAGGAGGATATTCAGCTTCTTCCGCGGTTTAACCGCTGATTGCGGCACTTCAGCCCGATCGATGATCCGGATATTCCCGGTCTTCATATCCTCGGTCAGGGAGGTCTCTTTGAACCGTTTGATCAACAGGTCGTACATTTCCCGGGCACTCTCGGCCTCGCGGCGCAACACACTGTATTCAATGGCTTTCTGGTTAAGGTCGAGGGATTCCTGCTTCTGCTGGGCCAGGGCACCCTTGAGAGACTTTTCCTTGGCCAGAGAGACCTCAAACTCATTCTTGAGGCTGTTGATCACCCGGTTGACCTCGGCGTTTTTTCTTTTCTGGATGGTTTTCAGCTCGCTGTTGATCGCCACCATCTGCGGATGCTTGGACCCGTACTTTTTGGAAAGTTCGGACATCCTCTTAAAAAGCCCCACCTCCATGGTTTTGATTTCATTGATCAAGGGGTTGGACAGCACCTCGGTGATAGAATCCGCCATGTCCGGACTGCCCTTCAGGGCCTGGGCCTGGCGGTAGCGGGTTTCGGCTTCGACCCGCACGGATTCCGCGTCCACCACCTGGGTGTTGAGCTGGGCCAGCTTCTGGGCGGTAATTTTTTCGTTTTCCCCGGTAAAATCGGTCACGATGTTGAAGCGATTTTTGTATTCCAACAGGGATTCTTCAGCAGCGGCAACCTTGTG
>JAAELC010000803.1 GCA_024227135.1 Gammaproteobacteria bacterium | reverse complement strand
ACTGCTCACCTCTCAGAGATGACTACCCTGCATGGGGGGCTGTGGAGGGAGTGTCTTTGGCAGGGATGCCAAAGCCAGGGAGGTATTGACGACGTCTTCCGGAACAGATCGCCCATGGGGGTGAGTAGATGCCATTATTCTATAGTAATTAACTAATATGCAGGTTGTGGCTTGAATTGTTTGCGGGAACTCCATAAAGTGCTCGGACGATTCGGTTCGTATCAGCCGCATTGCAGCAGCCAATGGCGCTGATACAGCAATACTTAACACTCTTTTCTCTCCCATATCGACTTACAGGAACAACATCATGAGCACCATAAAAGATATTGTTGTATTGAGTGCAGTCCGTACCGCCATTGGGGGTTACGGTGGCGGTTTGAAAGGCGTTACCCCGGTGGATCTTGCTGCCACCTGTGTTCGTGAATCCGTCAGCCGGGCGGGGGTCGATCCCTCCGATGTGGGTCACACGGTATTCGGCAACGTCATTCACACCGAACCCCAGGATATGTATCTGTCACGGCTCGCGTCCGTACAAGGCGGTTTGCCGGTTGAAACCCCTGCGTTTACCTTGAACCGTCTCTGTGGCAGTGGTCTGCAGGCGATTATTTCTGCGGCCCAGCAGATCGAAACCGGACACTGCGATGTCACGGTGGCCGGCGGTGCGGAGAATATGAGCCGGGCGCTCTATTCATCGATGGCAATGCGCTGGGGTGCCCGGATGGCTGACAGCAAGCAGATCGACATGATGGTGGGTGCGCTGACCGATCCCTTCGACAAGGTGCACATGGGTGTGACCGCGGAGAACATTGCTGAAAAATGGGGTATCACCCGGGAAGACCAGGATACCCTCGCGGTGGAGTCCCACCAGCGTGCTGCCGCGGCCTGGGAAAAGGAACTCTTCAAGGATCAGATCATTCCTGTGGAGCTGAAAAGCCGCAGAGGCACCAAAATCATAGACAGAGACGAGCATTTCCGTGGTGATGTCACCGTGGAAGGGCTTGGCAAACTGCGACCGGTTTTCAAGAAAGATGGTTCGGTGACGGCAGGTAACGCCTCTGGTATCAACGACGCAGCTTCCGCAATGGTTCTGGCCTCGGCGGAGCACGCTGAAGCCAAGGGACTCAAACCCATGGCGCGTCTGGTGGGTTATTCCCATGCGGGCTGTGAGCCTGCATACATGGGTATCGGCCCGGTTCCCGCAGTCAAGCGTCTTCTCGATCAAACCGGCCTGACCATTGCTGACTTCGATGTGTTTGAAGTCAACGAGGCTTTCGCCGCCCAGGCGATCGCGGTGTGCCGTGACCTGGACCTGCCCATGGACAAAACCAACCCCAACGGCAGTGGCATCTCCCTTGGACATCCGATTGGAGCCACGGGGTGCATCGTTACCACCAAAGCCCTTCATGAGTTGGCAAGAGTCGGTGGCCGCTACGCGCTGGTCACCATGTGTATCGGTGGCGGACAAGGTATCGCAGCCGCCTTCGAAAGAGTGTAATCCGCAAACCTACCCCCTCATCCAGATCCCGCCGGATGGGGTCCGGATGAAGGTGTCCATGAATCGGGCACCCTCATTTGAGAGGGTGCCCGACCATCCGCCAGGACTTTTCTCAGATCCTGGCACATACGCCGACGGAATTCTCCAACGGTGTTTCAACGCCTCCCACCCTGGAACTTTTTCCGTGCCGGTGCGCCGGGGTATGATAGTGTGCGGTAAGAATTCGGGTCCCGGCGATCTATTGTGCGATCAAGTTGTGAGCGTGAACGGGGCTGGGCCTGGCAATCGGCCCGGTGGGTATATCAGATGACCCGTCGATCCTTTTTCACTGTCATCTGGATTGACAATCTTCTGCTGTCAGGGGGATGTACGATGCTTCACTTTATAAGTTCACTTTTTACCACGGACAAGCAGCGATCGGGTCTTGATGAAGAGTTGATCAATGCTGCTATTGAACGAGTCGTGGATGGCACTGACAAGCGGTTGCGAGGTTTCAGTAATTACCGAAGACGTTTGAGGGATGCTGTGGAAGTTGCGGTAAGCCACTCCCTGGGGATAGTGGACGCCTTTGGAGAGCCGGTGGAAATCAGCACCCAGGCCTATCGCAATGATGCGCGGTTGCGTGCGTGTTTTGCCTCGGCCAATCGGTTACGGGAGGTGATGGGGGATATCAGGTCGATACAGAATTGCCTCGAAGAACAATCCGGTCTGTTGCCGGAGCGGTTGTATGGCCTGCTGTCCATGCAGTGGGGAGAAAAGCAGGTTTTCGGGATGGACATACATAACGATAAAGTCCGTCGGGATGTCATGCAGGTAACCGTCAATTTTTTCAATCATGATTTTATCGGCCCCACAGCGAACGAAGAGGATACCCGGTGGGAATTGAAGAAGCGGGCGTTCGATTTTCTGGTGGAGCAGGCGCTGGCTAATATCGTCAGGGAGCAGGGAAAGCGGGGCAAGCTGGAGAATCAGTGTCAGCTGCAGAAACAGAAACTTGCCAAGATGCAGGAAGGAAGCTGGGGTCTGGCGGGACTCTCAGGGGAATCTACCGGCGGGTTCCAGGATCCGTCAATCCTCGAGGCAGAGATCGCTTCCATCGAAGAACAGCTTCTCGAGTTGCCCACCAGACCGGCAAGTGTCGAGGATAACTTCGACCATATCAAAGCAACCCTGGGCAGCCCCGCAGAATGCCTGTTCGCAAGGGAGCTTGAGCTTTTGCTGGATGATATGTTAATCAAGCGGGAGTCAACCCCCGATAACCCGATTGATCCCCTGCACTTTGACGAACTCTGGTCGAACAATGGGGAGCACCGGGTAGTGATTCTGGGATGGATACCCATCTCTGAGTTGCCGGAAAAGAGGGATTTTCTAGGAGAGGCTGCCCGCTTCCTGGGATGAGCGGGCATTCCCGGCCCGAAATGTTGAAAATCAGCCGCAGCGGTTTGTATCCAGTCCTGCTTCGGCCATGGCCACCGCACGGAAAACGGCGCGCGCCTTGTTCATGGTCTCTTCCCATTCGAGTTGCGGCTGGGAGTCGGCCACAATGCCTGCACCGGCCTGAATGTGCAGGGTATCCCCTGAGATGACCGCGGTGCGAATAGCAATGGCGGTATCCATGTTGCCGTTCCAGGACAGATAACCGACAGCACCGGAGTAGACCCCCCGTTTCACTGGCTCCAGTTCATCGATGATTTCCATGGCGCGAATCTTGGGCGCACCACTGACGGTACCTGCTGGGAAGGTGGCTCGCAAGACATCGATTGCAGTCATATCCCCTTTGAGTTCGCCCACCACATTGGAGACGATGTGCATGACGTGGGAATAACGCTCCACGATCATCTTGTCGGTCAGTTTCACCGTACCGGTGCGAGCCACCCGCCCGGTATCGTTGCGCCCCAGATCGATCAGCATCAAGTGCTCGGCCAACTCTTTAGGGTCTGCGAGCAGCTCTTTCTCCAACGCCCGGTCTTCCTCCTCGTTATGGCCCCTTCGACGGGTCCCGGCGATGGGGCGTACCGTGACGACGCCATCTTCCAGACGGGTCAGAATTTCGGGAGACGAGCCCACCACGTGGGAGTCGCCCAGATTGAGATAGTACATGTAGGGGGAGGGATTGAGTCCCCGTAAGGCACGATAGAGATCCATCGGTGAAGCAGCATAGGGAATTGAAAGCCGCTGGGACAGCACCACCTGCATACAATCTCCGGCCAGTATGTACTCCCTGATTCGATCGACGGCCAGCTTAAACCCTTTCTCTGTAAATCCAGAAACGAAGTGGGACTCTTCTACATGGCGATGGGTGTGCCTGGGTTGCTCGGCCAGAGGGGTACGTATGCGCTCAATCAGTTGCCGGAGTTGACTTTGCCCCTCTTCAAAAGTGCCTCCGTTGGTGGGGTCTACATGCAAAATTACATACAGCCTGCCCTTGAGATTATCAAACACCACCACCTGATCGGAAACCAGCAGCAGGATATCGGGGTTTTCGATAGTGTCAGGATTGGGGCAGTCCGCCAGCTTTGGTTCGATGTAACGGATAGTATCGTATCCGAAGTATCCGACCAGCCCACCGGTGAATCGCGGTAAATCCGGTTGCTCCGCAACTCGGTAGCGTTGTTGAAACTGTTCGATAAACTCCAATGGATCTTCAACGTCAAGCTGTTCCACAACCACGCCATCAGTTTCGATGCTGACGGTGTGCCCGTTGACTTTCATGAGGGTACGGCAAGGCAACCCGATGATCGAGTAACGCCCCCATTTCTCACCCCCCTGAACGGACTCGAACAGGTAGGAGTAAGGGCCATTGGCAAGTTTCAGGTAGACGCTTAATGGCGTATCGAGATCGGCCAGGACCTCGCACATAAAGGGGATTCTGTTATGGCCTTCGGCGGCCAGTCTATTGAATTCTTCCGGAGTCATGATCCTCTCCAAGGCATGCTGATGTGATTAGACGGTGGGTGATTGCTGGATTCACCATCGCCATCGAGTGCCTGATTTGAGGTTGGGAGGAAACATGGGGTAGAAGATAATCGAATTTCAGCCAAGTTGCGAGTGGTGATGGGAAACTCGATGCATCTGTGGCACTGGAAAGGAGGGGTGATGCTGCCCGGGGGAGCGGTCCCCGGGCGCAGCGCTCAGCCTCTGAGGGACTACGCGTGCTGAAGCCAGGATTGTCTTCCCGGGGTCAATAATGTTTCGAGTTCGGTAAACGAGGCAATGACTGCATCAGGATTTGCATCGCGTATGTCTGCACCGTGGTTGTAGCCATAGTTGACGCAGATAATGGGAAACCCGGCGGCACGGGCGGCCTTCACATCGCTGACCGAGTCTCCCAGCATCAGGGCATGGGCGGGGTCTGTATTGAAATGGGATGCTCCGTGGAGCAGCGGCATGGGGTGGGGCTTCTTCTCAGGTAGCGTGTCACCGCTGATCACCAGGGAAAAATAGCGGTGGATATCCAGGGCCTTCAGCAAGGGTACGGAAAACTGCGCCGCTTTGTTAGTGACGCAGCCGAGATGGTAATTGTCGGCTGCCAGTTTCTTCAAGCCTTCAAGAACACCCGGGTAGAGTTTTGATCGTGCACCGTTGTGCTTGTCATACAAATCCATGAACACCGGGTAGGCCCGTTTAAAATCCAGGGGATCGGGTTCCCCTTCCAGTTGTCCGACGAGTGCCCGTTTCACCAGCCGTTCCACTCCGTTACCCACCCAGTCCCGTACCCGCGACTCTCCATGGGTGGGACGTTCCAATTCAGTCATCATACCGTCGATGCAGAACGCCAGATCGGGAACGCTGTCCACCAGGGTTCCATCGAGATCGATAAGAATCATTTCCGTACTGTTCATATGAATCCTGACAGTTTCTGATACAGGTTGAAAGATCGGTATGTTGCCCTGTCGTCTTCGGTTGCCCCGAATCCGGCGGTATAAACCGGCTGCTGCGCCACGGCAGCCGGAGGAGGTGTCTCCGGTGGAACCGGTGTAATATCAGGGCAGCCCCCACGCCCATTGATCTGCGGTAAATCCGCTTATCCCGTTTCCGCTCCGGGTGGCCGAGACGGCCATCCCTCCCTGGAAACCTCAGGCCTCAGCCAGCTCCGCCCGCATCTGAGCAATGATAGTGTCGTAGTCATTGGGGTCTTTTTCCTGGCTTTTTCCAAATATCCCGGAGCCGGCGACGAAGGTATCTGCACCCGCAGCCGCAATTTCGCGGATATTGTCTGCCTTGACCCCCCCGTCGATTTCCAGGCGAATGTCTCGACCCGATTCGTCAATTCTTCTGCGACACTCCCTGAGCTTATCCAACGCCGCGGGAATAAAACTCTGGCCACCGAACCCCGGGTTGACCGACATGATCAGAATCATATCGATCTTGTCCATCACATAGTCGAGATAGCTCAGGGGTGTTCCCGGATTGAAAACCAGTCCCGATTTGCAACCCTGCTCCTGAATCAGTTGCAGCGATCGATCGATGTGCTCGCTGGCTTCGGGGTGGAAGGTTATATAAGAGGCGCCCGCTTTTGCAAAATCGGGGATGATACGGTCGACAGGTTTTACCATCATGTGCACGTCGATGGGGGCGGTTACACCGTGTTTACGGAGGGCTTCACAGACCAGCGGGCCGATCGTCAGGTTGGGTACATAGTGATTGTCCATGACATCGAAATGAACGATATCAGCTCCTGCGGCGAGCACTTTGTCGACCTCTTCGCCAAGTCGGGCGAAATCTGCGGAAAGAATAGACGGTGCAATCTGATAATCCGGCATAGCATCCTCCGTAGGTAGCCGGCTCAGGTTGATCGCTACAGAGCCAGTACCAGTATAGATTAATATTAGTAATAACCCACTTTACTCGAAACGGCGGTGACTTTCACCCTCGGCTGGGGGGATGAAGTTCTATTTGACGGGGTAAACGACAGGGGGACTTTCGGGGTGCACTGCTCCCTGGTCTGTTCCACTGATGAGGGCGGCAGGGGGTGGCCCCTGTGTATTACAGCTTGTTTTATAGCTGTATCACCACTAATTCAATGTAATAATCAGCCATTCAGGGCGTCAGCCGGTATCCATGGCAGGATCCACCACAGCGTCCACGGGTATCGAAAAGCTCGTCCGGAGGGTGGTTCACAACTACAGGTCAATGGGGTACTCGCATGAGTTGGAAAAAATCAGGTAAGCGTTCATTCGTTGGCGCTTTGTTATGCACCCTCGTGTTTTGGGGTACGGGGGGAGCCTCGGATCTTATCCGGGAACAACGAATCGCCGAACAGATCGAAGAAGCTATTCTCGTTGGCGATCCGGTTGAGCTGGAGGCGGGTAAGGTCAGATTTCTGGCTATTCATACCGAAGCGGAAACTGAACGTCCAATCGGTGGTGTGATTATTCTTCATGGCAGGGGCGCTCATCCTGATTGGGTCGAGGTGGTGCAACCGCTGCGCTCGGAACTGCCGTCCGCCGGATGGGAGACGCTTTCTCTGCAGATGCCTGTCGCTTCCTCAGACGCCCCGGAGGGGGCCTATGAGGCTTTGATACCAGAGGCTTACCCAAGGATTGCTGCGGGGCAAAAATTTCTGGCGGCCAGAGGGATTACCAATGTGTTGCTGCTGGGGCACAGTCTTGGTGCGCGCATGGCAACCCAATATCTTGCCAGTGAAGGTGCGGAAGGGATCAGCGCGCTGGTTGTGGTGGGGCTGTCCGTACAGGGGGGCAAAGGGAGTAAGGTTCAGGAATCCATCCAGATAATCAGGCTGCCAACCCTCGATATATACGGTAGTCAGGACCTGGATGATGTCAGGACAACAGCGGGATTGCGGGCCAGTGCTGCCAGACGGGCAAAAAACAGAAATTACGTTCAGATGGAGGTGCTGGGAGCAGACCACTTTTTCAACGGCCTGGCCGACGACCTGGTGGCCAGGGTTCGCAGTTGGATATACCCGTTCGCGCGACCTGGCGGTCAGCGTGGACCAGGGAATGAGCCTACCGCTCAGCCGGAAGCAGCGACACAGGGTTGAGTCAGGTTGGCTGTGGGGTGTCTGGTAATGGGCGCCCCTTGGTAGGGTGCGCTCCCTTATCGATAATTAGCTTGCAGTGTTTGGTCTGCCGGTCTAGAGTGGGAGAGTCTGTGTTCCGGCGATAGGATTCGTCCCACATCGGTGGCTGCGCCCTGAGTAATCCAGGATGTGCCTCGTTGGCGCTGAAGACGGGCTGAGGAGGAGATAATAAAAACAGCTGGGCTATGCCAACCCTGACATGGGAGGCAGCGGAAACCCCCATTCTACATTAAGAACTTTCCGTATACTAATATTCTATAATACGAGAGGATGAAACTCTGTCATGAAGAAATTTCTTGCGACCACTTCTGCCATAGCGATTTGTGCAGTCATCTCCACGACCGCTTTTGCGGGTGCCACCCTGGAATCCGTCAAGAAAAAGGGATTCCTCCAGTGTGGTGTGTCAACTGGACTGCCTGGATTCTCCAGCGCCGATGACAAAGGCAAGTGGACCGGCCTGGACGTGGATACCTGCCGCGCCGTTGCAGCGGCTGTTTTCGGCGATGCCGGTAAAGTGAAATACAGCCCGCTGACCGCAAAAGAGCGCTTTACGGCACTCCAGTCCGGTGAGGTTGATCTGCTGGTTCGAAATACCACCTGGACCTTGACCCGTGACTCCTCCCTGGGTCTGAATTTTGCCGGTGTCAATTACTACGACGGACAGGGTTTTCTGGTCACCAAAGACCTGGGAGTGAAAAGTGCTCTGGAACTGGATGGTGCCTCTTTCTGTATCCAGGCCGGTACCACGACGGAGCTGAATCTGGCTGATTACTTCCGTGCCAACAAAATGACCTACACCCCGATCACTTTTGATAAGTCGGACGAAACGGTCAAGGCTTTCGAGGCAGGACGTTGTGATGCCCTCACTTCTGACCAGTCCCAGCTCTATTCGCTGCGAATTCAGTTGAAAGATCCGAGCAGTGCCATGGTACTTCCGGAAGTGATCTCAAAGGAGCCCCTGGGGCCGGTAGTACGCCAGGGTGACGATGAATGGCTCAACATCGTGAAGTGGGTGCTGTTTGCAGCTCTGAACGCCGAAGAGTACGGGGTCAGCTCCAAGAATGTGGATAAGATGGCGGCCAGCAGTAAAGATCCAAACGTGCGCCGTCTCCTCGGCCAGGAAGGTATCAAAGGTAAGGGGCTGGGTCTGAGCGATACCTGGGCCGCTAATGTGGTCAAGCAGGTGGGTAACTACGGCGAGATGTTCGAACGTAATGTGGGCCAGGATAGCCCTCTCAAGATATCCCGCGGTCTTAACGCCCTTTGGAGCAAGGGTGGCATCCAGTACGCGCCTCCGATCCGATAACCGGGTCTAGGAGCCTGTCCGAGAATAGTGAGCCTGCTGTGGAAAAGCTGGATTTGGCCAGATTCTCAGATGGGCTCCTGGTCGCAGGTGTCTCTGGCCGCAGCGTGCTTCAGGCACGCTGCGGTATCCCTCTGTCTCAGATTGATGTCCTAGATTATGGCGACTGAACAACCATCAGGTTCGGCACCAGCCAAGGCGGCGCTCTGGCGGCGGCCGGTTTTCCGGTCTACTGTTTTCCAGGTGCTGTTGGTCCTGGGGGTGCTTGGCACAGGCTATTATCTTTTCACCAACACCCTGCATAACCTGGAACAGCGGGGCATCAGCACCGGGTTCGACTTTCTATCGGTAGAAGCCGGTTTCGGTATTGTGCAGACGCTGATTCCATACGATGAGACCTACACCTTCGGCCGCACTTTTCTGGTTGGCCTGATCAACACGCTTCTGGTATCCGGGCTGGGTATCGCTCTGGCCACCGTCATCGGCTTCGGGATGGGAGTGGCGCGGCTTTCAAGCAACTGGCTGGTAGCGCGCGTTGCCACGGTTTACATCGAGACATTTCGCAACATACCCCTGCTCCTGCAGATAATGTTCTGGTATTTTGCCGTCCTGCAGCCACTGCCGCGCCCGAAGCAGAGCCTTGAGCTGGGGGGCACGGTTTTTCTCAACAATCGTGGCCTGTACCTGCCATCTCCGGTTTTCGAGCCTGGTTTTCAATGGGTCGCCATGGCCTTTGTCGTCGCCGTCATCGCTGTGATTTTCATGGCCCGGTGGGCTCATCGGCGTCGGGAACAGACAGGTCAGCAGTTTCACACCGTCTACTACTCCCTGGGCATTCTGTTGGGTCTGCCGTTGCTGGTTTTTCTGGTGGCGGGATCGCCCCTGGCCTGGGACTACCCCGCACTGAAGGGTTTTAACTTCCGGGGTGGTATGACCGTCATACCCGAGCTGGCGGCGTTACTGCTGGCCCTGAGTATCTACACCGGCGCATTCATCGCTGAAGCGGTGAGGTCTGGTATCCTTGCGGTGAGCCATGGACAGACCGAGGCAGCCTTTGCGCTCGGTATTCGTCCCAGTGTCACTCTGAGGCTGGTCATCATTCCCCAGGCTATGCGGGTGATCATTCCCCAGTTGACGAGCCAGTATCTCAACCTGACCAAGAACTCATCCCTGGCAACCGCAGTCGGCTATCCCGACCTGGTTGCTGTGTTTGCGGGTACCACGCTCAACCAGACGGGCCAGGCGGTTGAGGTGATAGCCATGACCATGGGGGTCTATCTGACGATAAGCCTGACCATTTCGATGTTCATGAACTGGTACAACAACAAGAAACAGCTGGTGGAGAGATAGCTCATGAGCCTGCATAAAGAACCCCACCCGGATCTTCCACCACCCATGACCAGCGTGGGCGTCATCGGCTGGTTGCGGAAGAACCTTTTTTCGTCGGCACCCAATACGGTCCTGACGCTTATCGTTGCTTATCTGATATACATCTCGGCAGTCCCCCTGGTGCAGTGGGCGCTGATCGATGCGGACTGGGTGGGTGATTCCCGGGACGCATGCACCGGTGGCGGTGCATGCTGGGTGTTTGTCTCGGTGCGATTTGATCAGTTCATGTACGGTTTCTACCCTGAAAGCGAATACTGGCGGGTGAATCTGGCCTTCGGTTTACTCGTGGCATTGATGGTGCCCCTGTTTCTCGAGCGCTTCCAACGTAAGGGTTGGCTGTCAGCTTTTATTTTGTTCATCTATCCCTTTATTGCCTACACGCTCTTTTACGGTGGGTCCCTCGGCTTGAAAGAGGTTGAGACGAGTCTCTGGGGCGGTCTGATGTTGACTCTGGTGCTTTCCGGTGTCGGTATCGTGGCCTCATTGCCCATCGGCATCGTCCTGGCGCTCGGGCGGCGCTCCAGTATGCCGATCGTAAAAGCGGCCAGTGTGGTATTCATCGAGTTCTGGCGGGGCGTCCCGCTGATCACTGTTCTGTTCATGGCGTCGGTAATGCTTCCCCTGTTTCTTCCCGAAGGGACCCATTTCGACAAGTTGTTGAGGGCGATGATCGGAATCGTGTTGTTCCAATCCGCCTATATGGCCGAGGTGGTGCGGGGAGGATTGCAGGCGATACCGAAAGGTCAGTATGAAGCAGCCAATGCACTGGGGTTGAGTTACTGGAAAACCATGGGGCTGATTATCCTGCCACAGGCTCTGAAGCTCGTAATACCAGGCATCGTCAACACCTTTATCGCCCTGTTCAAAGACACCACCCTGGTACTCATCATCGGGCTGTTCGATCTGCTGGCGATGATTCAGACCGCGTTCACTGACCCCAAATGGCTGGGGTTCTCTATCGAGGGCTATGTGTTCGCAGCGCTGGTATTCTGGGTTTTCTGTTTCGGTATGTCCCGCTACAGCCAGTCTCTTGAACGTAAACTGCACACCGGTCACGCACGCTGATCCGGTATTCGTTCAAGCGAATCTGGACAGTGATGGGCTCTGGAAGTCGAAACCACTCAGGGTCTGCCGGAAACCATACAAAATTGGAGATGCATAATGTCTGAACCCGATACTTCCAAGCCGGTTATGCCAACATCTGATCAACCGATGATTCAGATCGAGGGCATGCATAAGTGGTACGGGGAGTTCCATGTTCTGAAGGAAATCAACTTGACGGTGTCGAAAGGTGAGCGAATCGTGGTCTGTGGGCCTTCCGGTTCCGGAAAGTCCACCATGATCCGCTGTATCAACCGTCTGGAAGAGCATCAAAGAGGCAAGATCATCGTTGAGGGAACGGAGCTGACAGACGATATCAAGCATATCGATCAGATCCGGCGTGAAGTGGGCATGGTGTTTCAGCATTTCAACCTGTTTCCCCATCTGACAGTTCTGGAGAATTGTTGCCTGGCGCTTATCTGGGTGCGCAAGATGCCCCGAAGGGAAGCCGAAGAGATTGGGATGAAGTATCTGGAGCGGGTCAAAATACCCGAGCAGGCCAGAAAGTATCCGGGACAGCTTTCGGGTGGTCAGCAGCAACGTGTCGCGATCGCCCGCAGTTTGTGTATGAACCCCAGTATCATGCTTTTCGATGAGCCCACGTCTGCTCTGGATCCGGAAATGATCAAAGAAGTACTGGATACCATGATCGAGCTTGCAGAGAGTGGTATGACCATGATCTGTGTTACCCATGAAATGGGTTTTGCAAAGACAGTGGCTAACCGGGTGATCTTTATGGATGGTGGGGAAATTATCGAAGAAAATGATCCTGAGGAGTTTTTCAGTAATCCTCAGCACGATCGCACCAAGCTGTTTCTGAGTCAGATTATGTAGATAGTTTTCAAGTAGCAAGTTGATAGTTTCAAGTACGAAGTCAGATGCCTGGAGACCCGTCGATTGTCGCAACTGTCTCTCACTTGCAACTTGCAACTTGCAACTTGAAACTTGCAACTTGCAACTTGCAACTTGAAACTCAAAACTTGAAACTCAAAACTCAATATCCCAATTCAGCCAGCAATCGGTCTATCATTCCCAGGGCCTGGTTTCCGTAGCCTCCTCCAAACAGGTTGAGATGATTGAGGATATGATAGAGGTTATAGAGGGTTCTGCGGGTGGAATAACCGGGAATCAGAGGCCAGGCCTCGCGGTAGGCAGCGTAGAAATCAGAGCCGAAACCGCCGAACAATTCGGTCATGGCCAGGTCCGTTTCCCGGTCCGCGTAGCAGGTCGCGGGGTCGTAGATGACCGGTTGACTGTCTCGGTCGTAGGCCAGATTGCCACTCCATAAGTCTCCGTGAGTGAGGGATGGCACGGGCTGGTGTTCGAGCAATGAAGGTAAAGATTGCAGCAGTATCTCCCCGCGGCGTTGCAGATTTCCTGAATAGCCGTTTTCAGCGGCGAGGGTCAGTTGATAGCCCAGACGTTTCTCCCTCCAGAACTCCATCCAGTTGTCGTACCACTCATTCGGCTGCGGGGTTGAGCCGATGGTGTTGTCCCGATGCCAGCCGAAGCGCTCGCTGGTGGTTCGGTGCAGGGCAGCGAGCTGCCGACCGGCGGAGACCGGATCGGCGCGGCCTGTCATATCGATGAATTCCAGTACAAGATAGGCCTGTTGGTCTGTTTTGCCAAAGCAGATTGGTCGTGGAACCCTGATTGTCGCGGATAACTGCAGCTCCTCCAGTCCCTGGGCTTCAGCTTCAAACATGCTGAGCAGATGAGAATCGTTGAGTTTGACGAAATAGCGTTGCTCTTTATCATCCAGTATGAAAGTGGTGTTGATGCATCCACCCCCGATACGCTGTGGCGGGCCGGGTTTGAAGGGCCGTTCAGATAGCTGGCTCAAATGGTCGGTGATGGGTTTCCAGTCAGTCATGATCGTCAACCTCTATTGGGTTACTGGGGAGATGCAACATTAAGTATTGTAAGGGTTTTCTTGCCGGTTAATCTGATTTCAGGGGTGCACCGATAAAAAAAGGGGTTGACAGAAGATGCTGGTTTTGTGCACTGCAGCTATGTTTATTCACAAGAAAATCAGGGGTCGGTCTGATATCTCATTTTCAGAGAGTTTTATACATTAGCAAAAATCAATACTCCATAACTCGCTGATATTAATAAATATAATTTCTTTACGTCATATTGTTGACGTTCATCAAAAAAAGGTCTCATGTGAGTTTTGCCACAAATACCCTTCATTGTTCCACAGAGTTATCCACAGTCCGGTGTGGAAAAAATCTATTTGTTTCGATAGCGTAGTGAGTTAGGTAAAGTTGGTCAGTGTCTTTATTAAGAAATCTCGCTAATTCGGGTACAGCTGCGTGGTGACCTTACCATTGGTGTTACAGGTGGCGGTTCCTGCTCCACTCTACACCCTCTTCGACTACCTGCCGCCAGAGGGGTGTGATTCGAGTTGGCTGTGTCCGGGTCTGAGGGTAAAGGTGCCGTTCGGAAGCGGAGTGCGCTGCGGTTTCATACTGGCCGTGCGCACCATTTCAGAGTTGGATCCCGGGAAACTGAAGCGGGTGATTGAGCTGGTTGAAAAGGAGCCATTGCTGGGTCGGGAGGATATGGCCCTGCTGCGCTGGGCGGCAGGTTACTACCAGTATCCCCTGGGGGAGGTGATGGCAGGTGCTTTACCGGTGCGGCTGCGCAAGGGTGAAAAGCCATCATTCATCGCTGGCAGACCGGGATGGCAATTGACAGATTCAGGGCGGAAAGTCGATCCCGAATTACTGACTCGAGCCCCCAGGCAGGCCGAAATCATTCGTGCAATGAGGGCTGCCGGGGGGGCGCTCCCCCGGGATGAGATCACTGCAAAGTTTGGTCGGTGCCGAGGGGTGCTGGGTGCGCTGGGGCAGAAGGGCTGGCTGGAGTCCTGTGAGATTGAGCCGGGAGTTGGAAATCCTTATCCCGAACGTGCCCCTGAGATGCCATCGCCGCCAGAGCTCAACGACCATCAGCGGGACGCCGTGGCAGAGATTTCCCGCAGACACGACCGCTTCGGCGTTTTTCTGCTGGATGGTGTGACGGGGAGTGGTAAGACCGAAGTTTATATCCGTCTGGTGGAGCGGATTGTCCAGCAGGGAAAACAGGTGCTGGTACTGGTTCCGGAAATTGGATTGACACCGCAGTTGATGGGGCGTTTCCAGCGTCGCATAGGTGCGCCCATGGCATTGCTTCATTCGTCTTTGTCGGAAAAGAGCCGTGAGCTGGCCTGGCATAGCGCCCGCACCGGGGAAGCCGGAGTGGTGATAGGCACCCGTTCCGCTGTGTTCGTACCCTTGCCGGATCTGGGTCTTATTCTGGTGGATGAAGAGCATGATCTGTCGTTCAAGCAGCAGGAAGGTTTTCGCTACTCTGCCAGAGATCTGGCCGTGGTGAGAGCGCAACGCCGTGATTGCCCGGTGATTCTCGGTTCTGCGACCCCATCACTGGAGACCTTTCGAAATGCCCTGGAGGGGAGGTATCACCACTTGCGGCTGCCAGAGAGGGCGGGTGCCGCCCGGGAACCTCGGTTGGATCTGCTGGACATCAGGTCCAGCCCTTTGGAGGCGGGTATCTCACCCACGTTAGCACGCATGGTGAAGGAGCAGTTGAGCGAGGGAAATCAGGTGCTGATGTTTCTCAATCGGCGCGGATATTCACCCCTGCTGACCTGTTTCGAGTGTGGTTGGACAGCCCAATGCCGGCGCTGTGATGCGCGTATGACCTTGCACCTGTCCAGTCGTCAGCTGTGGTGTCATCATTGTGGTTCGAGGCGAAGGATTGATCCGGTCTGCCCGGATTGTGGGGACCCGGCACTGAAGCCTATGGGGCAGGGGACGGAAAGACTGGAGGAATCGCTGCAGAAACGTCTGCCCGAATTTGATATTGTCCGGATAGACAGGGACTCCACCCGGCGCCGAGGCAGTCTGGAACGATTGCTCACAGAAATTCGGAGCGGAAAACACTCTCTGCTGCTGGGAACCCAGATGCTGGCCAAAGGGCACCATTTCCCCGATGTGACGCTGGTCGGAATCATCGATGTGGATCATGGGCTTTATGGTGCCGACTACCGGGCGGCAGAAAGAATGGCCCAGCAGATTATCCAGGTCGCGGGCAGGGCGGGGCGGGCTGAAAGACCGGGAAGGGTGGTTATTCAAACACGCCACCCCGATCACCCGCTGCTGCAGAAACTTTTAAGGCAGGGCTATGCCGCTTTTGCCCGGGAGTCGTTGCTCGAGAGAAGGGAGGCCGGACTGCCCCCCTACAGTCACCAGGTGCTGCTCAGGGCCGAGGCGCACCGGGCCGACGCCCCATCACTTTTTCTGGAAGAGGCCGCCGGCCTTGCCCGGAACCGGGCAGGTGCTGAAATGGCGCTCTGGGGCCCTGTTCCTGCTCCGATGGAGCGCAGGGCGGGGCGATTCAGGGCTCATTTGCTGGTCCAGTCCGAAAAGCGCGCCGAACTTCATTCGCTGCTGGGTTGGTGGGTGCCCGAATTGTGCCGGTTGAAGTCTGCCAGGCGGGTGCGTTGGTCTGTGGACGTGGACCCCCAGGAGATGTTGTAGTCATCCAGTTCAGCATCGAATACCGGGGATAGCCGGCAGCGTTCAACCATGGGTTGTCCTGTCCGGCTGTTCGGAACGATTCGTCATGGCGTCTTTAGGGGTTCCCGTCAATCCCGGTGGATGGCTGTGCTTTCTCAGGAGATCATCCAGCCTGCTTTGGTAAATTGTTCGAAAATTCCTGACCCTGGTGAGATAAGCGGGCTAAATCTGCTATGCTATTCGACTTTATTTCCCGCGCTGGACTCGTCTGCAAATGAAGCATCAGATTCAAAAAATGGTTTCCCTTGCCCTTGATAGAATAGCTGCTGAGGGAGTGATGCCTGCAGACCAGATTCCCCAACCCGTCATAGAACGAACACGGGACAGCCGCCATGGAGATTTCGCCTGCAATGTTGCCATGGTTCTGGCAAAGCTGGCAAAACGCCGTCCCAGAGAGCTTGCTGAAAGCCTGACGGCAGCGCTACCGGATTCCCAGGTTGTTAAAAAGGTGGAGATCGCTGGTCCGGGTTTTATAAATTTTCACCTGTCCTCGAATGCCTATCATGGGCTGGTTGCCACGATCATTGAGCGGGGGCATCAGTTTGGTCGCAGCGACATGGGTGCAGGAAAGCGTGTACAGGTGGAGTTCGTTTCCGCCAATCCCACCGGGCCATTGCACGTGGGCCATGGTAGAGGCGCCGCCTACGGTGCTGTGGTGGCGGATTTGCTTCAGGCGGTTGGGTTCGAGGTTCATCGTGAGTATTACGTCAACGATGCGGGGCGTCAGATGGATATCCTGGCGGCCAGTGTCTGGCTGCGTTATCTGGAACTCTGTGACGAAGAGCTGCAGTTTCCTGCAAACGGTTATCGAGGTGACTATGTCTGGGATATCGCCGCCGCCCTGCACCGGGAGCATGGCGAGGCTTACAAGTGCAGTACCAGGGAAGTGTTCGATGATATCGTGCCGGATGAGCCCCAGGGCGGCGATAAGGAGGCCCACGTCGATGCGCTGATTGCCAGGTCCCGTCAGTTATTGGGGGGGAACCGTTACAGATACCTGTTTGAGCTTGCATTGAATACGATCCTGGATGATATCCGGGAGGATCTGGAACTGTTCGGGGTGCACTACGAAGAGTGGTTTTCGGAACTCAGTCTGTCGGAAGCCGGCAGTGTAAACCAGACTATCGAACGATTGCGTGAGACAGGTTATCTCTACGAAAGCGAAGGGGCGCACTGGTTTCGTTCCACTCGGTTTGGTGACGAAAAGGACCGTGTAGTGGTGCGTGATAACGGCCAGACCACCTATTTCGCTTCTGATATCGCCTATCACCTTGATAAATTGTCCCGGGGATTCGATCGGGTCATCGACGTCTGGGGTGCCGATCATCATGGGTATATTCCCAGGGTTAAGGCAGCGCTCGAGGCGCTTGGAGAAGATCCATCCAGACTGGATGTGCTGCTGGTACAGTTCGCCAACCTCTACCAGGGTGGTGAAAAAATGCAGATGTCGACCCGTTCAGGTTCATTCGTGACTTTGCGTCAGCTGCGCAAAGAGGTGGGTCGGGATGCCGCTCGTTTCTTTTATGTCATGAGAAAATGTGAGCAGCATCTGGATTTCGACCTGGATCTGGCGAAGTCTCAGTCGAGCGATAATCCGGTCTACTATGTTCAGTACGCTCATGCCAGGGTCTGCAGTGTGATGCGTCAGGCATCAGAAAAAGGGGTGTCGGTTGCAATCAGTGAAGGAACGGATAACCTTGACCGGCTGATAGAGCCCCATGAGTTGGCGTTGTTGTCCAGGTTGTCGGAATATCCGGAAGTGGTTGAAGCGGCAGCCCTTCAGGAAGAGCCCCATCAGTTGACTCATTACCTGCGTCAGCTGGCTAACGATTTCCATACTTACTACAACGCGCATCAGTTTCTGGCAGAGGATCAATCCCTGCGGGACGGGCGCGTCAAGCTGATTCTCGCGGTTCAGCAGGTCTTGCGTAACGGTTTGAACCTGCTGGGTGTTTCAGCACCGGAAAATATGTAGTCTGCTCTTGTGCAGATTTTTCCTGTATGCCGGAATCCTGTTGTGCCCTCCGGTACCGGGGTGCTGTGCATGCCATTGTCCGTGTGCGGTAAATTGATTGTGAAACAATGATTGGAACGGGTTATTAATGCCTAGGGATTATAAGAGCAGAGCCAACAGGCCCCAAAGCAGGAAGTGTCCATCCGGCTGGATGCTGTTTACCAGCGGTCTGGTGGTAGGGCTGTTTGCCAGTGGTTTGGTCTGGCTGAAGTGGAGCCCTGAGGGAATGCCCGAGACCCCCCAGGCATCACGGAGCATCAACAGCCACCGTGACCGGCCTCCAGTCGAACCGGATGAGTCGGAAAGCAGGGGCGCCCCTAAGCCAAGGTTCGATTTCTATACCATTCTGCCGGAGATGGAGGTCGTGGTTCCAGAACCAAAACCCGAGCCGCGAAACGAGCCGGCCCCGGATTCCACGGTTTCCACAGCCAAAAAGCCTGCACCGGCTGCGCCTGGCAGGTACGTATTGCAAATGGGGTCTTTCAGAAGCTTCAGCGATGCTGATCGCCTGAAGGCCAGTCTGGCGCTGGTGGGGATAGAGGCTGATATTCAGAAAGTAAAAATTAATGGTGGTGATACTTTTCACCGGGTGCGCAGCGGACCCCACAGTGAAGCTCGAATCAACGCACTACGGGCGCGCTTGAAGCAGAATAATATCAGCAGTCTGGTTATACGAATGAAATGATCGATGGGTACCTGCCGAAGGTGTTCCCGATAAACCCGGGAGTTCAGGACAATCAGCGGTGGCATTCAGCCCGCTGAGGTGGGTTGACCCGAAGAGGCAGGTTTCTTTTGTCACCTATCCATTCATAGATTTCGGTCGCTTCGGGATCGCATTGATTGCAGCTGCTGCCGCATGAACTGCTGGCCAGTACCCGACGTATTTTGCCTTTGTTGATCCAGACTGCGAGCATGCCTCGCAGCGCATCCGGATCGCTGGAAAAATGTACTGACAAGTCTGCCAGTGTGGCCTGACCGCGTTTGGAAAGGTAGTGTTTTATATCCGAAAGTATCATGCCCGCGCCTCTGAAGAGAGGGATTGCAGGGAATCCCCCCGCCGGCGCCAGTGTCTCAATCCAAGCACTACGGCTATCGCGATCAGTGACAGGCCAAGAATCCAGGCTGTAGAGCTGGCGGGGTGTTCACTGAATGTGGCTGTTTGATAGAAAATGGTTGATGTGGCAAATGCGACGCCCGTGGTCCAGGTTGCCACGAAGGCTGCCCAGCCCCCGCCGGTTTCCCGCTTGATTGCCCCTATCGTGGCGACGCAGGGAAAATAGAGCAGAATAAACAGCAGATAGGCAAAGGCACCCGCCTTGCCGTCAAACCGGGAAGCCATGGCGCCAAACAACCCGCTGTGGACTTCCTGGGAACGGGCAGCTGCTTCCACTGAGCTGATGTCACCCACGTCCAGACTCAATGGGTCCAGCAGGGTTTCCCGCACTGCCCTCAGGTTGACGGGCACGGTAGCTGCAGCTTCTGTGATACTTTTCCAGAAATCGAAGGGCGCCTCGTCAGCGGCACCGCCTGCATCCTGAACAGCCAGCTGGGAGTAGATCGAATCGAGAGTACCCACGACAACTTCTTTTGCCAGCACTCCGGTGAAGATTCCCACGGTGGCGGGCCAGTTGTTCTCCTCTATGCCGAGGGGTGAGAACATCGGTGTCAATGATTGTCCGATGGCACTCAACACAGATTTGTCGCTGTCCTGGTTTCCGAATGAGCCATCGCTGCCGATTGAATTGAGCAGGTTGAGGGCAAGCACCATGATGACGATGACCTTACCTGCATCCCGTATGAAAAGCTTGACTCTGTCCCAGGTTCTCAAGGCGATACCTTTGAGTGTGGGTAGATGATAGGGGGGGAGTTCCATCATGAATCCTGCGCTTTCACCCACGAGCAGGGTACGCCGCATGATCATTCCGGTGAAGACGGCCAGGGCAATCCCGATGAGGTAGAGGAGAAACACCAGGTTTTGCCCATTTGCGGGGAAAAAAGCGGCGGCGAACAAAGCATAAACCGGCAGACGTGCGCCGCAGGACATGAATGGATTCATCAGTATGGTCAGTTTCCGCTCTCGCTGGTTCTCCAGGGTGCGGGTGGCCATCACGGCGGGAACGTTGCAGCCGAAACCCACGATCATGGGAACGAACGCTTTTCCGGGTAGCCCGATGGCACGCATTGCACGATCCATCACGAAGGCTGCGCGGGCCATGTATCCGGTGTCTTCGAGTACCGAGAGGAAAAGATAGAGGCATGCAATGATGGGAATAAACGTGGACACGACCTGGATACCACCACCGATGCCGTCCGCCAGTATGACCCGCAGCCATGCAGGTGCACCTGCACTGGTCAGCCAGTGGCCCAGGCCATCCACGGTGATGGCTCCGACCGCGAGGTCAAAGAAATCGATGAATGCCCCGCCGATGTTGATGGTGAACATGAACATCAGGTACATCACCAGCAGGAAAATGGGGATGCCCCCCCACTGGCTCAGTATTGCCCTGTCTATGCGATCGGAAAGTGTTCTGCCTGCGACCCCCTTGTGTTTCAGGCTGCGTTGGGAAAGGGTGTGGGCGTGTCCGTACCTCCCGTCAGCGATATGGATATCGGCTTCCTCCCCAGCCAGCTGTTCGATCCGCTGGCGCCAGCTTTTCACCAGGGGGACCACCGCTTCCCCGGCGATGCTGAGGGCGTGCTCGTCGCCTTCAAGCAGCTTGAGAGAGAGCCAGCGCAGGTTGGCGCGGTCGGACACACCCTCGAGACTGGGAAGTATCTCTGCGATGGCCTGCTCAACCTGGTGGTCATGGGTGACGTGGAATGTGTCGCTTTGCTGTTCTGATGTCAGTGTGGCCTCGATGGCCTGCTTAAGCTCGTCGAGCCCTTCTCCGGAAACCGCCACCACAGGAATCACCGGGCAGCCCAGTTCCTTGCTCAGGGTTTTTATATCCAGCTGAATTCCACGCTTCCGGGCGACGTCCATCATGTTGAGGGCGATCACCATGGGAACCCCCATCTCCCGGAGTTGTACCGTGAAATAGAGGTTTCGTTCCAGATTGGAGGCGTCAACCACGTTGACGATCAGACTGCATTCCCGGGAGAGCAGGTAATCTCTGGTGATTTGCTCGTCCAGGGAAGCCGCATCGAGAGAATAGATTCCGGGGAGGTCCACGACAGTGATCTCTTCGGATCCGAGGCGGAAGCGCCCCTCTTTGCGATCGACGGTAACGCCTGGCCAGTTCCCGGTTTTCTGGCGTATGCCCGTGAAAGCGTTGAAGAGGGCGGATTTTCCGCAGTTCGGGTTTCCACCCAACGCTATCGTGTACACATCGTCACCTGAAATAGTGTGAAAATGGGGGATCGCTGGCGGTTTCAGGTTTGATCCAGAGGGAGCATGAACAGTTTGTCGGCCACTCCATAGCCCAGTGCTACCCGGTTGTCGTTGTTTGCGATGACGACCCCCTTTTTTCGCTGCTGGACGATATGGATCTCGGAGCCGATTCGCAGACCCAGGCTGAGAAGCCGTCGTGCCAGATTTCTTCCTCCGTCGATCTGCACGATCCTCGCACGGGTTCCTTCCGGGAGGTGCAGGAGTGTCGGGGAAAGGTCCAGTGCTTCGTCAACCATGGTCGCGCCTACAATCAAGAATGATTAGTATTTAGATCTTAGCATCAGGTGGTATCGGAATCAACGTGATTACCGGGGTTTGTTCGGGGCCGGGTATCCGGCTCCCAGTGTTTTTTTTTCACCCCACGGTTAATTGCAGTACTATTTCCCGGAAATGGCGGGCTGGTGTCGCCAGGGCGGGTGGATCCGGCGGCGTATCGCTTTATCCACTCAATGAAAGGCAAAATGCGGGAGGGTTTTTGCACCAGAAACTATCAACCTGGTGGAACGTGCGACTGGAGGCGTTCCGCCACCACCTTGCACGTCCCGATGCGTTGATTCAATTAACCCTGATGGGATTGTTGACCGGCCTTTTGGCTGGGGCGGTTATTGTCCTGTTCCGCCTTCTGGTGGAAGGTGCCCAGGCGGGATTTCTACCAGGGTCTGATCACGAGAACTTTGAGGCATTGCCCCTGTGGGCGGTTTTTCTGTTACCGGTATCCGGGGGCATCGCCCTCGCTGTGGTGTTTCGTTGGTGGGCGCAGAACTCCCATGTGCTGGGAGTGGCCCGATTGATGGAGCGCATGGCTTACCACCAGGGGTACCTGAGTGTTCGTGAGTTTTTCCTGCAGTTCATCGGGGCGGCCCTGGCGATCGCCAGTGGGCATTCCGTGGGCCGGGAAGGGCCCCATATCTTTCTGGGCGCTGCCTCAGGAAGCCTGCTGGGCCAGTTTCTGGCCTTACCGAACAACAGCATCCGTACCATGGCTGCCTGCGGCACCGCAGCGGGTATTGCCGCCTCTTTCAACACGCCGCTGGCCGGGGTGATTTTCGCTTTGGAGGTGGTGATGCTCGAGTACACACTTGCCAGCTTCGTCCCGGTAATGATTGCTGCCACCAGCGCTACCGCGGTTTCGGTATTCGTGTTTGGCAGCGCCCCGGCATTTCTGATTCCCCAGTTGCAACTCGGTTCCCTGGCGGAAATGCCCCTGCTACTGGTGCTGGGTGTCGTCATCGGCACCGTGGCGGCGCTTTTCGTGCATCTTCTGGAAGTATTGGCGGCACGGGTTCAGGCGATAGCGTTCTGGTGGAGGGTTTCCCTGGCAGGACTGTTCATGGGGCTGGTGGGCATGGTTGTGCCTGAGGTTATGGGTATCGGTTACGATACGGTGAACGCCGTCCTGATGGGGCAGGTGGGCATGGGAATGCTGGCCGTCATCGTGTTTACGAAGCTGATCGCCACCGTGGTTTGCGTGGGCATGGGGGTTCCCGGAGGCATGATCAGTCCGTCCCTGTTTATGGGTGCGGTGCTTGGAAGCCTGACTGGCCTGGTTATTCATGGGATACTCCCTGAGTCGGGAATCGATGCCGGTGTTTACGCTTTACTGGGCATGGGGGCCATGATGGGCGCTACCTTGCAGGCCCCTCTGGCTGCTTTGACCGCGATGATGGAGCTGACCTACTCACCCCAGATCATCATGCCGGGGATGTTGGTTGTCGTGGTGGCCTGCCTGACCGCCAGTGAGATTTTCCGCAAGGAGTCACTGTTTATCACCATGCTTAAAGCCAATGGCATGGATTACAACACCAACCCGGTGATGCAGTCGCTGCGCCGTATGGGTGTGGCCAGCGTCATGGATAAGGCGTACGCCCGCACGGACCGCATGGTCAAGCGTGGTCAGGCGGAACAGCTGCTGGCCGATGAACCGGACTGGATTCTGGTGGAGGAGAGCCGGGAGCCGATTTCACTGATGCGTGCCATGGATCTGGCGCGCCATCTGGGAGCGGGTACGGGACAGGAGGAGAAAACAGCGCCACTGGATCTGATGGGCATACCGGCACACCGTTCGGATATAGCCTCTATTCACATTCAGGCAACACTCCAGGAGGCCTGGGATAAGCTGGAGGCAGCTTCGGTGGAAGCGCTGTTCGTGGAACGGACGAACGCCGCGGGCAAGCAGCGGATTTTCGGTGTGGTGACCCGGGAAACCCTGGAATCGGCTTATCGATACTGAAGGAGAGCGTACTCATTTGATATGGCTCAAGTGTGGGGCATTTAGTCAGTCGTCATGGATGCAGAGAAAGCATTCCAGAGAGTAATATTCAGGGTAGTTTCTCAATAGGTTCGGGTGGCATCGCCCGAATATCATCAAGCACATTCTGAAAGGACAATTCGACATGACTGACGGACAGACAACCACAACATCAGAAGCCGCAGAGGACTTGGCCGGGCAGAGTGATTCGGGAATGGATCTCCAGGAACTGCTGGAGCAGAATCGATTTTTGCAATCCCAGGTCGACAGACTCAAGAAAACTGAAAAGAAAGCCGTGCGCCGGTACCAGAGAGAGCAGGGATTGAAGCCCTATCAGGCGGAATTGATCCGACTGCAGCAACACTTGGAGGCCAGCGGTACCCGTATGATTATTCTGTTCGAGGGACGGGATGCTGCGGGTAAGGGCGGTACTATCCGCCGGGTCATTCGCTACATGAATGAAAAGCACTATCGGGTAGTGGCGCTGGGCAAGCCCACCGAGCATGAACGGACCCAGTGGTTTTTTCAGAAGTATGTCGCCATGTTTCCCAGGGGTGGAGAGATCGTTCTGTTCGACAGGAGCTGGTATAACCGGGCGATGGTGGAACCGGTATTCGGATTCTGTTCGGACACTGAGTATCGGAACTTCATGATGGGTGTCGGCGGGTTCGAGAAAGACCTGGTACGCCAGGGTACGGTCCTGATCAAACTCTACTTCAGTGTGACCAAGGAAGAACAGGAACGACGATTCGAACGCCGTAAAACCGACACGTTGCGTCAGTGGAAGTTGAGCGAGGTGGATGTGCAGGCTCAGGAGCGCTGGGATGATTTTACCAATGTGAAGCACGAAATGCTCAAGAAAACCCATACGACTCATGCACCCTGGACGGTCATTCGTTCCAACGACAAGCATCAGGCGCGGCTCAATGTGATGAAGGTAATCCTCAATTCCGTACCTTATCAACGACTCAATCCAGAGCTGGACTTCGTACCCGATCCCAACGTGGTCGTTTCCGGTTCCCGGGAGTTGGAGAGAATGGAAGCCGAGCTGATTCGCAGCGGTAAGCTCCAGGGCTGATTTCAAAGACGGGCTTCAACTGACAAAGAGGGGGGAAGGAGTGATGAGCTTCTTCTCCCCTCTTTCTGTTTCAAGAGGTGACCGGTGACAGAGCTGATTAACCGTGTGGCTCCCGATGGCCCGGTGATGGTGATCACCGCTGTGTGGCTTGTTTATTTCGGGCTGCATTCCTTGCTGGCGTCGCTGATGGCAAAGCGCTGGGTATCCCGACACTACCCGGGTCTGCTACCGGGTTACCGGCTTTTTTTTAACCTGGTTGCGGTGTTGTTGCTGATTCCACCCCTGTATCTCACCTATGGATACCAGGGGCCTTGGTTGCGGCAGTGGAGTGGTGCGGGCTGGTGGTTGGCCAATGGTCTGGCCATGTTGGCCCTGTGCCTGTTTTTCTGGTCTTTGAACTTCTATGACAGTGGGGAGTTTATTGGCACCCGACAGTGGCGTCAGCAGGAACGAAAGATCGAGGATCAGGAGGCGTTTCATATATCGCCGCTGCACCGGTTTGTGAGGCATCCCTGGTATGCGCTGGGGCTGGTCCTGGTCTGGACCCGGGACATGAACCTGGCAATGTTCTGGACTTCCCTGGTCATCACCCTCTATTTTCTACTGGGGTCCCGACTCGAGGAAAACAAACTCTTGGAGTATCATGGCGCGGCTTACCGCAACTACCGGACCCGGGTTCCCGGGATCATTCCCCGCCCCTGGCGAAGACTGAACCGGCGAGAGGCTCAGGAACTGGAAAACGATGCAAGAAGAACATGAAGCACTGAAGATCGCGGCACTGATGGAAGTCAGTGGGGTCAAGTTCGGCACCAGCGGTGCCCGGGGACTGGTCGGAGCCATGACAGATCGGGTCTGTTATGCCTACACCTGCGCTTTCCTGCAGTATCTGGATCAGCAGGGCGAACTGGAGCCGGGTGCCCGTGTGGCCGTCGCCGGCGACCATCGGTCGAGTACCCCCCGGATCATGGCTGCGGTTGTTCAGGCAGTCCGGGCTCTGGGCTTCGACCCGGTCAATTGTGGTCATATCCCTTCCCCGGCGGTGGCCTTGTATGGTATCGAGCAGGGAATGCCATCGATCATGGTGACGGGCAGCCATATCCCCGACGATCGGAATGGTATCAAATTCAATAAAGCTTCCGGGGAGATCCTGAAAATCGACGAGCAGGGAATCCGGAAGCAGCAGGTCTCCCTGAGGTTGGCCATGTTCACGCCAGAGGGGGCGTTTACCGCCCCCCCAGCCTTGCCCTCCCTGGATGAGCAGGCTTACCGGAACTACGTGCAGCGATATCTGGGCTTTTTCCCAGCGCACAGTTTAAGGGGGCGCCGTATCGGATTGTATGAGCATTCTTCCGTGGCAAGCCGGGCGTTGCTGGAAATTCTTGAGGGTCTGGGTGCAGAGGTACTCAGGCTCGGGTATTCGGACACGTTCGTGCCGGTGGATACCGAAGCGGTGCGCCCTGAAGACAGGGAGCTGGCGAAATCCTGGTCGGGTGAACATGGGTTGGATGCCCTGGTGTCGACCGATGGGGATGGGGATCGTCCGCTGATCGGCGATGAGAACGGTGAATGGTTGAGAGGGGACGTGGCGGGAATCCTCTGTGCCCGCTATCTGGGTGCCAGGCATCTGGCTACACCGGTAAGCTGCAACAGCGCGGTTGAAAAATGTGGCTGGTTCCAGAAAGTGGACCGAACCCGTATCGGATCGCCCTATGTTATCGAGGCCATGTCGAATCTGCTGGCTGGGGGCGGGCAGCGGGTTGTCGGTTACGAGGCCAACGGTGGTTTCCTGACCGCGGACCCTCTGGAGCAGAACGGCCATGTGCTCGCGGCGTTACCGACCCGGGATGCGGTCATCGTGATACTGGCGGTACTGATGCTGTCCGGGGAACAGGGTGTCTCTGTCTCCGGGTTGTTGCAGCGCCTGCCCGCCCGTTACACCGGCAGTGATCGCCTGAAAGCCTTTCCGGGAGAAGTCAGCAGACACCATATCGGCCTGTTGAACAGTGGTGACCTGGAGCAGGACCGACTGGCCATCGAGTCTCTTTTTGGTGACCGGTTCGGCCGTGTGGCCCATCTGGATGACACCGATGGCCTGCGGATCACTTTTGAAAACGATGAGGTGATTCACCTTCGGCCATCGGGTAATGCTCCCGAACTGCGCTGCTATACCGAGGCGGATTCAGACCGGCGCGCCCGGGAGATGATCCAATCATGCCTGGAATTGCTTGAAAGGTGGCGCTGATATTTTTTTCTGAAATCGATCGGGGGAGACACTTCTGTTCGGTGGTTGCCTGTCTCTTCCTTGTATCAGCCGGTTAAACCTGAAAAGTGCTTGAAGCCTTTCAGCAACAGTCAAAATCCTGATGAGTAATCCTGTGTCCCAGCGAATCCGCGAGATCCCTTATAACTACACCTCGTTTTCCGATCGTGAAATCGTGATTCGTTTCCTTGGCGAAGAGATGTGGCGGCTTATCGAAGAGTTGCGGGGCAGTCGGCGAACGGGGCGTTCTGCCCGGATGTTGTTCGAGGTGCTCGGAGACATGTGGGTGGTCGCCAGAAACCCCTATCTGCAGGATGACCTTCAGGCAGATCTGGGTCGTCGTGAAGCCCTGATTGGTGCGTTAAAGCACCGTCTCGATCAATTCGAGTCCCGGGCCAACGACAATCAGAAGGCACTTCACCTTCTGGAGGCGGCACGGAAATCAGTGGCGACTTTCGCTGCCTGTTTCGAATCCAACAAGCAATTGCGCCAGAAGGTCGACCGATCGCTATCCTCCATCACCCGGAAGGACAACGTGGATTTCGGTGGATTGGCCCGGGTTTCTCATGCTACAGACGCCACCGATTGGCGTGTAGAGGTTCCGTTTGTGGTGATCAACCCGGACCGGGAAGACGAGGTCGCGCCAATAGTGGCGGCCTGCATCGATTGCGGTCTCTCTCTGATACCACGGGGCGGAGGGACCGGGTATACCGGATCTGCGGTGCCTTTGAACTCAAGATGCGCGGTGATCAATACCGAGAAGCTGGAACGGCTCGGCCCGGTGGAGATGATGGATCTGCCGGGGGTTGACCGGGAGGTGCCCACGGTCAGTACCGGAGCCGGTGTGGTGACCAAACGGGTTTCCGACCTTGCCGAATCCCACGGACTGGCCTTCGCCGTGGACCCCACGTCCCAGAATGCATCCACCATTGGTGGAAACATCGCAATGAATGCCGGAGGGAAAAAAGCGGTGTTGTGGGGTACCACGCTGGACAATCTGGCCTCCTGGAGAATGGTCACTCCCGACGCGCGCCGGCTCGAGGTGGAGCGTCTCGATCACAACCTGGGAAAGATCCACGAGCAGTCCAGGGTACGTTTTCGCCTTACCCGTTACGAAGCGGACGGCAGTACGCCGATGGGTGAGCCGGAAATACTGGAAATGCCCGGCAGCGCGTTCAGAAAGGCAGGTTTGGGAAAGGATGTTACCGATAAGTTCCTTTCCGGGCTGCCGGGTGTGCAGAAAGAGGGTTGCGACGGTCTGATCACGTCCGCGTGCTTCATCCTGCACCGTATGCCGACTCATGTTCGTACCATCTGCCTGGAGTTTTTTGGTGCCGATCTTTCCCGTGCGGTACCCGCTATCGTTGAAATCAAGGATTTGATCAATGATGCGGTGGGGGTCCGGTTGTCGGGCCTGGAGCATCTCGACGAGCGATACGTCAAGGCCGTCAAATACTCCACCAAGGCGCCGCGGAGCGAGCGGCCAAAAATGGTGTTGATTGCGGATCTGGTCTCCGATGATGAGCAGGCTGTTTCCACCGCCGCATCCCGGATGGTGCAACTGGCCAACGACCGGCAGGCAGAGGGCTTCATTGCGGTCAGTCCCGAAGCCAGGCGTCGGTTCTGGCTGGACCGGGCACGTACGGCAGCCATCTCGTCCCATACCAACGCTTTCAAAATCAATGAAGACGTGGTCATTCCCCTGGAGCGCCTGGCAGACTACAGCCGCGGTATCGAACGTATCAATGTGGAACAGTCCATTTCCAACAAGCTCAGGATCATGGATGCGGTGCTGGATTATGTCCGCGGTGACATGCCGGAGGCCCGGCAGGAAGAAGATTTCGAGGCATCCGCAGAAAACAGCTCGATCATGGAGGCGAAGCAGGCCGCTGCCGGGCAGGTGCTGGAAGCGGCCATCGCTCGCTGGCAGTGGATACTGGAGAACCTGGATTCACCCGTTGCCCGTCATCTCGACCTGTTGGAGGAGCGGGAAAGGGCGCTGGCAATGCCCGAAGAGAGTCTCCTGGACATGATGCTGCGACGGGCCCTGGTCCACAGCTACCGTCAGGAGGTGGCAAATCCCCTCAAGGAGATTTTCTCGGGGCAGGATATGCAGCCGGTTCGTGAACAGTTTGACATTCGGCACAGAAAGATTCGGGACTCACGCCTCTTCGTTGCCCTGCACATGCATGCCGGTGATGGAAATGTGCATACCAATATCCCGGTGCATTCTCACGATTATGCCATGCTGCAGGAAGCCGATCGGGTGGTGGAGCAGATCATGGCCCTGGCTCAGCGTCTCGATGGCGTCATCTCAGGGGAGCACGGTATCGGCCTCACCAAAGTGCGTTACCTGCAGGATAAAAAACTGCAGGAGTTTGAGGCTTACAAGCAGCAGATCGATCCCCAGGCCCATTTCAATCCAGGTAAGCTGCTGCCGGGTTCCGGGCTGGAAGGGGCATATACCCCCTCGTTGCGGCTGGTGCAGCAGGAGGCGATCATTCTCGAAGAGAGTGAGCTGGGTGAGCTCAACGACGAGATCCGGCACTGCCTGCGCTGTGGCAAGTGCAAGCCGGTGTGTCAGACGCACATCCCACGGGCCAATCTGCTCTATTCCCCGCGCAACAAGATTCTGGGCGCCGGATTGATGATCGAGGCTTTCCTCTACGAAGAGCAGACCCGCAGGGGACTTTCCGGACGACACTTCGAAGAGATGAATGACATCGCGGATCATTGTACGGTCTGTCACAAGTGCCTGGCCCCCTGTCCGGTTGATATCGATTTTGGTGATGCCACAGTCAGGATGCGCAAGATACTCACCGATCGGGCTCAGAAACGTAAAAACCCGGGTAGCTGGGCCGCCATGGCTTTCCTCAATGCCACCGAGCCGCGAACTATCAATGTTCTGCGTAAAGGGATGCTGGAGTGGGGGTTCCGGGGGTTGTCCCTGGGTAATAAGACCTTCAAGTCCCTGGGGTTGCTGCGTGGCGATGGCGTACCGGGTGCCACGACGGCCCCCCCGCAAATGAAGTCACAGGCCAAAGAACTGGTACGCTACCCGGTTCGGGTGGATCTGCCCAGGAAAACCGTGCGGGCAATGCTGGATCTGGAAGACAAAACCGTGATCCCGATTCTGCACGACCCGAAACGGCCCGGTGAGGAGTCGGAAGCGCTGTTCTATTTTCCGGGTTGTGGTTCGGAGCGCTTGTTCAGTGATATCGGGTTGGCATCCATGGCGATGATTTATGATCTGGGTGACCAGGTGGTATTGCCCCCGGGTTATCTGTGCTGTGGATATCCCCAGGCGGCGGCTGGTCAGGCGGAGCGGGGTAGACAGATCACCACGGAGAACCGGGTGTTGTTTCACCGGGTCGCCAATACCCTCAATTACATGGATATCCGCACCGTGCTGGTCTCTTGCGGCACTTGCATGGATCAGCTGATGAAGTATGAATTCGAAAAGATTTTCCCCGGCTGCCGGCTGCTGGATATTCACGAATACCTGCTGGAGAAAGGTGTCGCCATGTCCGGGGACAAAGGGGGGGCTTATCTGTATCATGACCCCTGCCATTCACCCATGAAGCAACAGAATCCCCTGGGGGTGACGGCACAGTTGATGGGGGGTGAAGTGGTCTTGTCTGACCGGTGCTGCGGCGAGGCGGGTACCCTCGGGGTGGCCCGGCCGGACATTGCCAATCAGCTGCGGTTTCGCAAGACCGAAGAACTCCGAAGTGGCATCCGGCAGCTGTCGGGGGCAGTACGGGCCGTCGACGGGAATGTAAAAATGTTGACCTCCTGCCCTGCCTGTGTACAGGGTCTGAACCGTTATCAGGACAGCACCGGCCTGCAGGTCAGCTACATGGTGGAAGAACTGGTACAGGACCGGCTGGGTCCGGGGTGGCGTGATGATTTCCTCGATCGGGTATCCCGGGGCGGGATCGAGCGGGTATTGCTGTGAGGGCACCCATGAGATCGGTGGGCCCCGGTTTCTCATGTCCTGTTATACCGCGTCATGATCCCGTTGGAAGCGTGACCGGCTCATCGACAGTTTAAGCTCCCCCGCAAAATATGCTCAAATAGCCCCTGGTCTTGGGCTGATTGGTCTGTCACCGCAGGAGAGAGTCAATGTTTGCTTCGTTTATCAGAAAAATGCTTCCGGGATTGCTGCTGTTTTCCATGGCAACTTCGGTCATGGCAGAGATTGTCTTTTACTCCACCCAGGCGCGTCCCCTGGAGGAGGCCCAGAGGATGCGTGATCAGGTACTGTCAGGTTTTTCCGGCGGGGTGAAATTTCTGCCCCAGGCCACCGGCACTTTCTTTTCCCGCATCGACGCTGAGCAGCAATCCGGTCAGGTGACCCTGGGGGTGCTCGGGGCGTTGCACGGACAGTTTCCCCCGATCGGTGACGGATTGGATTCTGTAGATGATGTATTGGATGAACTGGCTGATCGTAAGCTCGACACCACGTTGGTGGAGCTGGGCCGGCTGGGTAGCGGGCAGCAGGTCTATGTGCCCTGGATGCAGGCGACTTACATCATGGCGGCCCACAAGAAAGCTTTGCAGTATCTGCCGGATGGGGCCGATATCAACAGCCTCACCTATGCTGAGCTGACCACTTGGGGAAAGAACATGAAACAGGCAACGGGGCAACCCAGGCTGGGCTTTCCCGCAGGCCCCAAGGGATTGATGCATCGATTTCTGCAAGGGTATCTGTATCCTTCCTTTACCGAATCGGTGGTGACCCGCTTTCGCAGCGAAGACGCACGGACGATGTGGGAGCGTTTCAAAACGTTGTGGGAGACTGTCAATCCCCGCTCTACGGCTTATAATTTCATGCAGGAGCCTTTGTTGAACGGTGAAGTCTGGGTCGCGTTCGATCACACCGCACGTCTTAAGAACGCCTTCGCCCGAAAGCCCGATGAATTCATTGCTTTTCCCGCCCCGGCAGGCCCAAAAGGGCGGGGCTTCATGCCGGTAGTGGCAGGCCTGGCCATTCCCAGGGGGGCTCCGGATCGAAAATCCGCGGTGCGACTCATCGACTACCTGACACGCCCCGAAACCCAGATTGCAACCCTCAAGGCAATCGGTTTCTATCCGGTGGTTGATGTGGAGTTGCCGGATGACCTGCCTGCAGATGTCAGGATCGCCGGGCAGGCGGTCAATCGACAATCCAGAGCGACTGATGCCATACCTTCCCTGCTGCCGGTGGGGCTGGGTGATCAGGGTGCGATTTTCAACAAGGTATACAGCGACGCCTTTCGGCAGATCGTGCTGCGGGGAGCCGATGTAGAGCAGATACTGAATCGTCAGAGCAGTGCGCTTAAACGCATTATCAAAAAAAGCGGTGCGCCCTGCTGGTTGCCGGACAAGAGCAGTAGTGGCCCGTGTCCGGTGCATTGACCGGGAACCGGGTTGACGTGGCCTGTGACCTGGATCAGCCCTTCATGAAGGGTTCAGGCTCCGGTTTACGGTATACAGGGTTGGCATGGGCCTTTTCCGGGTCCAGGCTCGAGCGTTTGAGCCGACGTACCCCCTCCTGCAGGGAGCGGAGATTGCGGTGGGTTGGTATCGGCTCGACGGCAGGGTGGCAGTGAAGCCCAACCCCTGGTTGCCCTACCTGCTGCTTGGCCCTGCCGGGATTTTCGTTCTGGTTTTTTTTGTTTACCCCTTTCTGCAGGTGTTCTTTCTGGCCTTTCAGGACAGTGCCGGTCAATGGTCCCTGGAAAACTTCCGGGTCATGGTGGATGATTTCAACTTCGCTCCCTCGCTGATCAATACCCTGATGTTGTGCTTTGCGGTGGTCCCGGTCCAGATATGCCTGGCGCTGGTCATGGCGATGATGATCAGCAGGGTGGATCGCGGGCGGGATACGCTGCTGTATATCTGGACCATTCCACTGGGAATCTCCGATCTGGCGGCTGGAATCATCTGGTTGTCGATACTGGAGCAGTCCGGTTTTTTTAATTCACTGCTCGGTTACGCCGGGTTGATAGATCAACCCCTGAACTGGCTCAACTACCAGAATCCAGTGGCACTGTTTTTTGCGGTGGTCGTGGCAGAAATCTGGCGGGCAACCGCAATTGTCCTGGTGATACTGGTGGCGGGTGTCGGATTGATTCCCAAGGAATACAACGAGGCAGCAGAGGTGTTCGGTGCCGGTACCTGGCGGCGTTTTTTTACCATCACCCTGCCTTTACTGCGACCGAGTCTGCAATCGGCGCTTATCCTGCGCACCCTGCTGGCTTTCGAGGTTTTTGCGGTGGTATTGATTCTGGGGGGAATCGATTTACCGGTATTGATGGGGGAGTCCTTCAAATGGCAGTTTGAGTACCGGGATGCGGGGGTTGCCGCCACCTATGCAGTAGTGATACTGGGGATCTCGATTGCTTTCACCTTACTGTTTCTATGGGCGTTGCGGGTTCCGGAGGAAGCACAGGGATGAAACGGGTTGGCGGTTCTTCGGCCATGGCGTGGCTGTTTGGCGCGTCCCTGGTGATCCTGTGCCTGTGGGTACTGCTTCCCCTCTATTTACTGATGGTCAATTCGGTGAGTACCCCTGACCAGATCCATGGATGGCCAAAGCGGCTCTGGCCTGAGATCAGCTTTGATACGATCCTGTTCTTCTGGAACTTTCAAGGTGTTGCCCAGGCCATGTTCAATTCGATTGTGACGGCAGTGATAACGCTGCTGTTGTCCATCCTGCTGGGCACACCGGCGGGTTATGGGCTCGCACGCTTTCGCTTCCGTGGCAAGAATTTGTTCCGCATCATGGTGTTGATGACCCGTGCATTTCCCCTGCCCCTGCTGGCGCTGCCACTGGCCGTGGTCTACCTGCAGATCGGACTGGATGACACCTTGATCGGCGTGGCGCTGGTGCATACCATGCTGGCGTTGCCTTTCACTGTGCTGGTCACGTTCAGCCTCTTTCTGGGTATCCCCCGTGAGTTGGAAGAGGTGGCCTGGACGATGGGTTGCACCCGCTGGGAAGCGTTTCGAAAAGTGGTGTTGCCCCTGGCTGCACCGGGTATTGCTGCATCGGCGGTCTTCGCCTTCGTCGTTTCATGGAACGAAGTGTTCGCCGCAGCCATTCTCACGGTCAATAATCAGACGTTAACCGCCTTTCTGGTGCAGAGTCTGGATGAGTCACCCGTGCATTTGAAGTTTGCCGGAGGGCTGGTGCTGGTCCTGCCCGCACTGGTATTCATTTTCGCGGTGCGCAAATACATGTTCAGTCTATGGGGTATCGCGAGTCGATAGATTCAGCCCTTCGGATTATTGATCATAGCCGGGTGCAGCGGGCGGATTCGTGTCATCGCGCTCGCGAGTGGTTTGATGTTTCAGCCTGGAAAGAGCGTGCGGCGTGATTCACCTGGCGGGTGACCAGGGCAGGAGCACAGAATCACATGTTCCACAGTAAGTCGGCACATCCATACAGTGGTCAACTGCTGTTTCCAGGTTCAGTACAGGGGATGAGACAAAAGTGCAGATTCCAGTAGCCGTCGTGCAGGCTTATTCATGACCGGAATTTCCGTTGCAGGCATACAGAAGCGGTTCGGTGCCTATCAGGCGTTGACATCGGTTTCCCTTGAAGTCCGGGATAGTGAATTCACGGTTCTTCTGGGACCTTCAGGATGTGGAAAATCAACCCTGCTGCGGATTATTGCAGGACTGGAGTATGCCGACGGGGGTACCATCGATATAGGACAGCGGCGAGTCAATGACCTGCCGCCCCGGTTGCGACGTATTGCCATGGTCTTTCAGAACTATGCGGTATTCCCCCATATGACCATTTACGACAATGTCGCTTTTGGTTTGCGGACCAGGAAAACACCGGAGGCAGAGGTCAGGACCAGGGTGATGCGTATGGCTGAACTGATGGATATCGGGGCGCAGCTTTCCAAGTATTCGGCTCAGCTTTCCGGAGGGCAGCGCCAGCGGGTGGCTGTAGCGCGAGCACTGGTGGTGGAGCCGGAGGTGTTGCTGATGGATGAGCCGCTGTCGAATCTGGATGCGTTGCTGCGTCTGCAGATGCGTGCTGAACTCAAGAGCCTGCTCCAGGAATTCAATACCACCACTATCTATGTCACCCACGATCAGGTGGAAGCCATGAGTCTGGCCGATCGTATCGCCGTGATGAATGGGGGGCACATCGAACAGTACGGTTCACCCATGCAGATTTATTCCAGACCGGCCACCCGGTTCGTCGGTGGTTTCATTGGCAATCCACCCATGAATTTTCTACTGGACGACCATCATTCGTATAGCCGTCAGGTGGGCCTGGAGCGTCCTGGAAAGGCTCACAGCCTGGGTATCAGGCCGGAGGATATTCAGGTATACAGGGAAATGGCGACACAGTGCTGGCCGGTAAAGGTTGGGGTGGTGGAGTGTCTGGGGCCGATGCAGCAGTTCACTGCTGAACTGGATCATCAAATGCTGCGGGTGACTGCGGATCCCGACCTGGCGCTGCATTCGGGGGAAACGCTGTATCTTCGCCCGGACCCTGCAAAAGTCTGCTGGTACGATGGGGAGGGGAGAATGCTCCCGGTTTGATGCCAGGCCCTCCAGACCTTGCAGGGCTGGTATCGGTTGGGTTGGTCAATATCTACTCACCCTCCATGGGCGATCTGTGCCGGAAGATGTCGTCAATACCTCCCTGGCTTTGGCATCCCTGCCAAAGGCACTTCCTCCCCAGACCACCCATGGGGGGTCTGGGGAGGAAGTGGTTGCACTAATAAACCTAAATCATCGTACCCTCGCCCCTCGGGCCGGTAAAAAATTCGTTCCAGTAGAAATTTTCCCGTTCCTGACAGCGGGATTGCAGGGCATCAGGCTTCCATTGCTTCTCGAATTTTCCCGAGTCCTTCCCTGGCGGCTGCTGGAGCATCGGGGGTGTGCTCCAGCAGTTCCACTGCATCCCGGTAAAGCAGCAGTATCTGGTCTTTGTCAAACAGGGACAGCACGGCAGTCAGGGATTCGGCAGACGCGGAGAGCAGTGTCGGGGCCAGTTCGTCGGGGGTGATGGGTGAGTCGGGCGTGAGCAGATCGGCCACCAGATTATGCTGAAGCAGCTCGAAGTGGAGTGCCCGGGCAGTATCTTCCTGTGCAAGCTGGTTCAAGGCCAGCTGATCCGAGCCGGCTTCCCGCCTGACGGCACCCATGATCATACCCAGCAGTTTTTCTATCGCTGTCTGGGATTCGGTTTGATCATCCGCCAGTCCGGCAGACTGTTCGTAGGCCTGGTCCAGTCGTTCCTTGATCTGCAGGATCTGCTCGCTGTCCGCGTTGGGTGGAAGCCCTGAAACTTCATGGATAAGTTGACGAAACCCGGTAATGAACCCTACCAGCTCTTCATGGTCCAGGCGTTGCGCCTCCAGCAGTTGTGCGGAGGATACGGATTGGCTGGATTCAGGAAACAGGGGGTCGTTTCGTTGGCGTTGCAGGTGTCTTTCCCGGCGTCCGGGGTATTCACTGAATAGTAGTTTCACAAAGGGTACTCTGAGTGCTGTGGATGCCGGAGGAAACAAAGTTGCCTTCGGCCTGGCATGGTTGATTTCAGGGAAATGGGTTAGGAATTTTACCCGATGCTTACCGTGTTCACTCAGTCTTTTTGATTGCTCGCGGGTGGTTTTTCGATATCCGGGCCAAGCAGTATGGCGATCCATCGGGTGTCTTCGCGGCTGTCAAGGGCGATCTTGAGGGTCATGGTGAGCGGGACAGACAGAAACATCCCAATGGTTCCCAGTACCCAACCCCAGAACACCAGGGACAGGAATACCACCAGGCTGGAAAGCCCCAGGCCCCGGCCCATGTAACGAGGTTCGATGACATTTCCCACCAGATTGTTGATGACCAGGTACCCCGCCGTAGCCCAGAGGGCGGCTCCCGTACCCAACTGCACCAGTGCCAGCAGTATCGCCGGAATCGCAGCAATGAGCGAACCGATGTTGGGAACATAGTTCAGGAAGAAGGCCACGACACCCCAGAGCAGGGGGTAATCGATATTCAGCACGTATAACCAAAGGGATACCATAACCCCGGTGAGCAGGCTGGTCAGGGTCTTGATCATCATGTACCGCTGGATGTCTTCGAGTACCCTGTCGAATTTCTGGTGAGAGTTGGGGTCGCCGGGGAGTATCCGGTCCAGTTTGGCGGGTATGCCGGCGGCTTCGAATAGAATGAAGACCACAGTCAGCAGAATCAGAAAGGTGTTGGTCAGCAGGCCGCTGAGGTTGCTGAGTCCCTGGGCTGCCATCTGCATGGCCCGGCCAGGGTCCAGAATCTTGGAAAACAGCTGCTCGGAAATATCCAGCCCCATACCGGAAAGCCAGCCGATGATCGTGAGAATTACAGTTTTCAGTTTTTTCTGATACTCCGGCAGCCGCTCGGAAAAGTTGTCGACCGATGAACCGATGAGCCCGCTGAAGAGGATACCGACGGCAAAAACAGCCAGTATGATAAGAAGGATGGCGATGCCAGTCGGGATTCGATGGGCTTTCAGGTACGACAGCGCGGGTGCCACGATGATCGCGATGAAAACAGAGAGCAGAAAGGGCACCAGCAGGGACTGGGCCTCGCGCATTCCTGCCACCAGAATGACGAAAGCCGCCATGGTCATTAGCAGTGTACCAATGCCCTGGGTCTGGCTTTTTTCCTTCTCCTGCACCACGATTGATTGTCCTGAGTGTTAGCTGTCTTTCGGGATAAAAATTGAAAGGCCCGGATTAGACTCGCCCTTGGGGGCGATTTCCGGGGTATCTGGATGTTCCTTCAGACTCGTGGCTGTCCCGTTGCGCTACTGGTAGTCGGGGATCGGATTGGTTCTTTGCCAGTTACGGCTGTCCTCGATGCGTTTCCAGAACTGCTCATCCAGTATGGTGCGCTGGATCTGCTGGTCTCTGAGGACATAGGATATTTTGGCGGTCTGGACAGCCGTGTCTTCACTAAGCAGAATCGGCCTTTTCACTGTCTCATAGCCCGTTACCCGGATGTTGTCGAGGTTGGTGGGTATGCTGGTTTTCGCCAGTAGCTCTGACTCAAGAAAGCCGTAGGCCTGCTCCAGTGATCCCCAGCGAACGATTCCCTCATAGCTCATGAGGACCTTGTCCAGATCCACACCCGCCTGATAATTTTTTACTTTCTGGCAGCTCGCCACAGATAAGGAGAACAGTATTATCAGAATAGCCAGGGAATATGGCTTCATTTTCCAATCTCCGATGATTGATATCCAGTGCGAATGGTAAGCGACTTGGGTCGGTCTGACCAGACGCAGGCTTTGGGAGTGGGGCCTGTTGCCTCCCATCCTGTTGGAAACTTGTTATCATGCGCCCGTTTGGTGGCGAATGGTGCCACCTGTCTGGAGAGATTGAATGACGCAGATTCCCGAAGAGGCGCCCCGGGCCGACCTGACCATAGACGGCAGTAGAGTTACCCTGCTGGGGACCGCTCATGTCTCCCGGGTCAGCGCGCAACAGGTCAAAGATCTGCTGGAGAGCGGGGAGTACGACGCGGTGGCGGTGGAACTCTGCCCCAGCCGTTACAATGCCCTGATCAATCCCGACAAGCTGGCGCGTATGGACCTGTTTCGGGTGATCCGGGATGGTAAGGCCAGTATGGTGATGGCGAATCTCGCGCTCAGTGCCTATCAACAGCGTCTCGCCGATCAATTCGGCATCGAGCCGGGCGCAGAGCAGCGTGCAGCGGTCAACTACGCACAGGAGAACCAGCGTCCGGTGTTGCTGGTTGACCGGGAAATCGGTACCACGCTCAAGCGGGTTCTCCACAACATACCCTGGTGGCAGCGGATAACCATATTTGCCGGGCTGGTCGCCAGCATCCTGTCCCGGGATGAGGTCACCGAAGAAGAGATTGAGGCGCTCAAGGAAGGGGATATGCTGGAGACCACCTTTGCCGAGTTTGCGGAAAACCGGAAAGCGCTGTTTCTGCCCTTGATCGATGAACGTGATCGCTACATGGCGGCACGGCTGCGTCAGGAGGTGTCACGCCAGTCCCACCAGAATATTCTGGTGGTCATCGGTGCCGGCCATTTGAAGGGGCTTACAAAATATCTGGAGCAGGAGCAGGGCGAACCGGAGACCACTATCAGCGAACTGGATCATCTGCCCACGCCGAGTCGCTGGCCCAAGCTGATACCCTGGGCCATCGTGATCCTGATATTGACCGGCTTCGCGATCGGTTTTTCCCGCAGTCCGGCCCTCGGCTGGCAACTGGTGCTCGATTGGGTGCTGATAAACGGGGTGCTGTCCGGATTGGGGGCGTTGCTGGCGGCGGCTCATCCCCTGACGGTTATTACGGCTTTTCTTGCCGCTCCTGTTACCTCCCTGAATCCCACTATCGGTGCCGGCATGGTGACCGCGGCGGTCGAGATCTACCTGCGAAAACCCCAGGTGGGTGACTTCGGAACGCTACGTCACGACACCACCGAGTTAAAGGGATGGTGGCGCAACCGGGTGTCCAGGACGTTACTGGTGTTTCTGTTCAGCACCCTGGGTTCGGCTGTGGGTACCTACCTGGCAGGATTCAGGATTTTTGATCGGCTGGCAGGCTGAATAGATGGAGGTGGGGCGCCCCTAAAAATCGGGGTTTTTTCAGGAAGGGGTCTCATCCATCAGTGGCTTCATCGCGTGGAGCAGGCTGGAGAACAGATGAGAGTTGTTTTTCTCCTCCCGGGCCAGCAGCTGTTTCATGTATTCCCGTTGGGTGGGTGCGCTGAAGCAGGCCGGGCAGCTGTCTGCCACAACGGGCAGCTCGGCATTGAGGGCAAAGGCACCGGTCTGGGTTTCCCGGCAGTAGCAAAGCGGGCGAATAATGCGGACGTCTCCGGAGTCGTTCAGGTAGTGGGCCTTCATGGTCCGCAGCTGTCCTCCGTGGAACATGGACATCATAAGACTTTCTGCCAGGTCATCCAGGTGCTGGGCAAGCGCAAGGACATTGTATCCCTCTTCCCTGCAGGTACTGTACATGATTCCCCGTTTCATCCGCGAACAGTAAGAGCAGAATGAATCCCGGTCCATGTTCTGTCGGGCTTGCTCCATTATGGGTTGCTGGCAGTAGTGGTATGGAACACCCAGTTTTTCGTAGTAAGGCTGCAGTTCTGAGGGATCGAACCCCTCTACCTGGGGATCCACGGTGATCACACCCAGTTCGAATCTGACCGGTGCGTAGCTTTTGAGATGCAGCAGTATCTGAAGCAGCCCGAGGGAGTCTTTGCCTCCGGAAACACCGATCAGTACCCGGTCGTTCTCCCTGATCATGTCAAAGTCCGCAATGGCTCGACCAACTTTTCTTAGTAAGGATTTTGGGGGTTTGCTGTGCATTGTGGGTAAATTCTTGGGTCCCTTGGCCGATGATTTGTGGGGGGAGCCTATTCTACCCCGAACGAATCTATTTGCGCTTTGGGAATCTGATGTATAGTTTACTGGGAACGAAAGTAATTACTGGAGGAGAGATATGGTAGGCGAATTTGCGTGGGGGGCCGTCGCACTGGCCATCGTACTGGTGGTTATGGGCGCAAAACGCGTACCCCAGGGGTCAGAGTACACCGTGGAGCGGTTCGGCCGCTATATCAACACCCTTCGTCCTGGACTCCAATGGATCATACCCGTGGTCGATTCGGTGGGGGCCAAGCTCAACATGATGGAGCAGGTGCTGGATGTGCCATCTCAGGAAGTGATCACCCGGGACAACGCAATGGTGACCGTGGACGGGGTGGTTTTCTTCCAGATCCTGGATGCGGCCAAGGCGGCCTATGAGGTGAATAACCTGAACCATGCCATCCTGAATCTCACCATGACTAATATTCGTACCGTCATGGGCTCCATGGACCTGGATGAGTTGCTTTCCAAACGGGATCAGATCAATGCCCAATTGCTCGATGTGGTCGATGAGGCAACGACGCCCTGGGGAGTCAAGGTAACCCGCATCGAGATCAAGGATATTTCACCACCCCCTGGATTGGTGGAAGCCATGGCCCGCCAGATGAAAGCCGAGCGGGAAAAGCGTGCCACCATCCTGGAATCCGAGGGTGAGCGACAGGCTCAGATATTGGCGGCAGAAGGAAAGAAGCAAGCCGCTATTCTGGAAGCGGAAGGAGATAAAGAGGCGGCTTTCCGGGAGGCAGAAGCCCGGGAACGGCTGGCCGAGGCGGAGGCCAAAGCAACGATGATGGTTTCCCAGGCAATTGCCAAAGGCAATGTCAACGCCATCAATTACTTCGTCGCTCAAAAGTATACCGATGCCCTCAGAGACATTGCTGCCGCGGACAACCAGAAGGTCATCATGATGCCCCTGGAGGCTTCCAGCCTGATCGGGTCGATTGGTGGGATAGCGGAAATTGCCCGCTCGCTGAAACCTAAAAGTGGAGAGTCAGGCTGATGGTCTGGTTGGAGGGTTTGCTTTTCTGGCACTGGTGGATCGCCGCTTTGGTGCTGGTGATGCTGGAAGCGTTGTCTCCGGGGGTCTATTTCATCTGGATGGCGGTCGCTGCCGGGGTTGTAGGCCTGGTGATGATGCTGTTCCCGAATCTTGGCTGGGAATTTCAGCTCCTGGTTTTTGCAATGGTGACTGTTGCCAGTGTGGTGTTCTGGCGTCTGGTGCTGAGTCGGTATCCTACCGAAACCGACCAGCCAAGGTTGAATCGGCGCGGCGAGCAATACATCGATCGGCTGTTTACGCTGGAGGTCCCAGTGGTCAATGGCGTTGGTAAAATCAAGGTCGATGACAGCACCTGGAAGGTGGAAGGGCAGGATTGTGAAAAGGGTACCCGTGTTCGCGTTGTTGGTGTGAACGGAGTGGTGCTGAAAATAGAAGTTGATAACTGAGCGTTCATCGCCTTGTGTCGGCACAAGGCATATGTGAGGGATACCAAGTGGAAAATGCAAGATACTCCCTGGTGCTGACAGGGGCGACGACGGAAGGGCATTCCCGGGAAGATGGCCTGAATGCGCTTGAGCGCATGATGCGTATGAGCCATGAACAGGCGGAACGGTTGCTGCAGGGTAGGCCGTCACGACTCCAGAAGCCCATGACCCGGGATCGGGCGCAGACGCTCATGAAGCAGATCCATGCCTGCGGGATCGGTTGCAGCCTGGTTCCGGAAGAAACCAAAAACTCCCAGGGAGAAAATCAAGACTCGTCGGCCAGGGCAGATGGTGTGGGCGGTGACCTGGTGGAAGGTAGAGCCGTTGCAGATGAAGGGGATACCGGTTCTTCAGAGCCTGTCCGGGATTCCGCACAACCCCATTCATTGGCTTTGGCGGGGGGCACTGACTCCCAGGCGCGAGATGCCTCGGAATCAAAGCCGTCAGCCCCGTCCCTGGAACTGGAGTTCACCGAAGCCTCCCCCGCTGTCCCGGAAGCGTCTCCCACTGCTCCCGAAGCGGATGGGGGCGAGCAGGCGCAGATGCAGGATTTCATCAACAGCTACCGCCGACCCATTCACGACGACCCTCCGGTTGCCCAGGGTGACGAAGTGCCATCCGGGGAACCAGTAACCATAGCGCCGGAACCTGAAAAAGAAGCTTCAGCGGATCAGGCTGTGTCCGGCCTGACCCTCGATATCGAACCTGTGGCACCCCCACCCTCGGAAACCAGTGTGGAATCGGCGGGTTTGAGCCTAGAACTGGACCCCGTGCTCTCGGATGAGCTTGATGTCGAGCTTAAGGTGGATACCCCGTCATCGGAGCAGACCTCAGCAACGGGGGAGGGGCCGGCAGCTGATGGGCAGGAGAGCGACCTGAATCTCGAATTGACCATGGTGGAGTCGGCTCTCCCCCAGGCCGACCCGGAACCAGTCCCCCAGGTGGATGAAGCTGCTGGTGCACCGGCAGAGAATCCCGAATCCAGAGTGGAGTCTGGGGCAAAACCCCCAGCGGCGGAAGAATTTGAAGGGTTTGAAGGTTTCGAAGGTGATCCCTCGGACATGTCTGAAATCGTACTGGAGACCCCGGCACCATTCAAAGCCGAATCAGGCACCCAGGTGAAAATCGTTCCCGGAGAGGATGAGGGTATGGGAGATGCTCAGTATTTCGAGCCAATAGCCTCTTCGGCTCCCGCAGCAACCGGAAGAGCCGGAAAAGCTACCCGGGGTATCAAGATAAAGTGGTTGATTCCCGCCGTGGGGTTGGTGCTACTGCTTGCAGCCGGGGGGGCGGGTATGTTTTTTCTCTCGCCGGGTGCACAGAAGGCGGTGGAGAAGCAGGCTGCATCCAGCCCGAAGAAAGCAGCACCCGCCCTGAAGCCGGCGGATGTGACCAGGAAAAGAAGGGATACGCTGATCGCTCTTTTCAGGATTCAATACGGCGTGAGTTTCAATCCTGAACAGGTCTCGTTGTCGGGGCTGGAGCAGGACATGCAGTTGAAGCCGAACGAAGTAGAGGATGGTTGGGGAACGAAATACCGTTATCAACCACAATCCAGCAGTTACCTGATTATTTCTGCGGGGGGTGATCGACAGTTTGGTACCGATGACGATCTTAAAAAAGAGGTCAAGCTGGAGGAAGTAAAACCCGGCGCGGAGTAGACTTTTGCTCCGACTTGAGGGAATAAAATCATCCAGGTTGGGGCTTTCAGGTACTTCCCGGTGCTGTAAAAACCTGGATTACTCTGGTGTCTGCCTGGGTCGGGTGTGGGTGGCGCATCCCGGAGGATCGACCGGGCAGGCGTTGTGTTGGCCGGTGTCCACCCCGGAGTCTAAGGGGTGAATGCCGGCTGTTAACGGCTCCTCGCTGCCAAACCCCTGTTCAGCGGGTGCCGAAGACTACGATGGTCTTACCTTTGACACGGATCAGGCCCTGTTCTTCCAGATTTTTGAGGACCCGTCCTGCCATTTCCCTGGAGCAGCCGACGATGCGGCCGATCTCCTGCCGGGTAATCCGGATCTGCATTCCATCGGGATGGGTCATCGCATCCGGTTGTTTGCACAGCTCCAGCAGTGTGCTGGCCACTCGACCGGTCACGTCCAGAAATGCCAGATGTCCCACTTTACGACTGGTATTGAGCAGACGTTTTGTTAATTCTCCGCCCAGCGCAAAAAGAATATCTTTGGTGTAGGCTTTTAAGTCGTTTTCAAACAACTGCTCAAGCCGTGCATAGCTGATTTCCGCCAGTATGCACTCACTTCGTGTGCGTACCAGTACGCTGCGCCTTGCCTGGGGGGTAAACAAACCCATCTCCCCCAGGAACTCCCCCTTGTTGAGGTAGCTCAGTATGATTTCCCGGCCCTCTTCGTCCTCGATGGCAATGGTTACCGAGCCTTCGATCAGGTAAAACAGCGAATCAGCCGGATCCCCCGGATGAATGATGTCTATCTTGGGGGGATAACGTCTGCGGTGGCAGAAAGAGAGCAGTGGTTTCAGATAAACGGGTTCCTTCTCAGGGAGTTTGACGATACTCATCGGGTTAGGTCTCTTTCTTGGGAAACGTCATTCATGAGATGATTCTAGGCAAGGTCCTGTTGTATGTCGAACTATGTTAGTCTGCTGGACCGATAATTGGCAGTGGGAAAGCGATGAAGGCGCGGATAAAATGGGTGGAAAACACCCTGATGGTCGGAGAATCCGGCAGTGGGCACGGGGTGGTGATGGATGGTCCCCTCGAACACGGGGGTCGTAACCTCGGGGTGCGGCCGATGGAAATGTTGCTGTTGGGGCTCGGGGGTTGTACCCAGTTTGATGTGGTGCATATTCTTCGTAAGAGCCGCCAGTCTGTGAGTCGGTGTGAAGTCGAGCTGGAAGCGACAAGGGCCGACTCGGAACCCAGAGTATTTACCAGCATTCATGTGCATTTTATCGTAGCCGGGCCCGGTCTGTCCGAAAAGGCTGTTTCACGGGCGGTCAACCTGAGTGCAGAAAAATACTGTTCTGCTTCCATTATGCTGGGAAAATCAGTTGAGATTACCCACGATTTCGAACTAGTGAATAACTGATGAATTCCGCAGCCCGTGATTTTGATGCTCTGATCATAGAATTCTACGATGTCTGGTTCAGATTTCACCCCACCGAAGCCCTTTCTGCTGGCGTCTCCGGTTACGAAGGCGGTCTTCGGGCGGTGGACGATGACGAAACCGGTGCATTGGGCGTATGGCTGGAGAGCACTATAGTCGCTTTGGAAGAGCTGGACTACATGGCTCTGGATGAAGACCGCCGGGTGGATCTGGAATTGTTGTTCCGCGCCTGCCAGGATGAGCATCACGCGTTGCTCGAGCACGACTGGCGGCACCGGGACCCGGTAGGATTTCTGCCGATCCGTGCGCTGCATCAGCTGGTACTTGCCCCGCAGGTGGAACTGAAAGGGGTGTTGGAGCACTTTCTGGAGAGGATTCCAGAGTATCTCAGGCATGCTCGCAGTCAGTTGGCCACGTTTTCCGCGTTGATTCCCCATCCCTGGGTTGAGGCGGCGCTGTTGGAAATCGCTGCCGGGGTGAAGTACCTCGCGGAGCTGAGAGATGGTCTGCTGGTAAAAAAACTGTGTCGAGATCCCGTAAGGACCCGGGAGCTTTGCGACAAGGCCAGCCAGTCACTGACCGAGTACAGCCATTTCCTGGAGCAGGAGATTGCCCATCGGGCTCAGGGCGTGGCCAGCTGTGGTGAGGAGCGTTTCAGGCAGCGCATGGGGATGTGTCATCTGGTCAAGGCGGATCCCCATCGGATGTTGGAACTGGTCATGGAGGCTTTTGAAGAAACCCAGGAGCAGTTAAGAAACCTGTGTGTCGACCGGACTGACAGCGAAGATCCTGCCCGCTGGGTGGCGCAGCTGGAACAGCGCGAGCACACGGATGGGGAGCAGAAGCTCGAATTTGCCCGGGAACAAAGTCGGAGACTCAGGGAGTATATCGGTCAGTCGGATATATTTGAGCTTCCGCCTGGGTCAAGGCTGACTGTAGAGCAGGCTCCCGGCTGTTTTCTTCCCGGGGTCTGTGTGCCTACCTATGTAAAACCGGTGCCGGGTGATCCTGATTTGGCCGGTATCATCTATCTGAACCCGGAAAGCAGGACCAGGGAGGCGGTCATAGCCCAGTGTATCCGCAGCGGTTGGGGAGGGTACCATCTCCAGGCCGTCAGCGCCGCCTGCAGCCCAACGGCCGGAAACCTGGTCAGGCAGCTGGTTACTTCCTCTGCCATGACCGAGGGCTGGAAACTCTATGGGGAGCAGCTTTTGTTTGAATCGGGGTATGCAGCGAATCCGGAGCAATCCCTGATACGGTTGCTGGAACGGTCACGGCGTTTGTTCCTGGCGGCCCTGGATGTACAGGTGCATGTGGATGGCCTGGCGGTGGATGCGGCACTGGAGCGTCTGGAGGCATTGCCGGGAATATCGTCCAAACTGGCGGCAGTGGATCTCATGGCGCTGACGCGGCGGCCGACAGAATCCCTGGCGGCAGTGCTGGGTTGGAAAGCAATCGGGATTCTGCGGGCTGATCGGGAGGAACAGGATCCCCATTTTACGCTGAAGGAATTTCATCGGACCCTGCTTGATCAAGGGCCCATTGCGTTGCCTCTGCTGGTCAGACGTTGTTTCGGGGAGGAGCAGTGGGACCGGATTGGGAAGCAGCTCTGTCTGCAGCAGATCTGATCTGGTCGATCAGGCGATCCCGATCAAAGTACGGATGTCCAGAACAACCCCCAAACTGAAGCTGGAAGGTTTCAATAACCTGAGCAAAACCCTGAGTTTGAGTTTTTACGATTTCGGATATGCGTCGGACAGGGAGCAGCAGCGTGCCTGGTACCTCCAGGTAGAGAAAAAGTACAATGCGCAGTCTCTTGGTGAGTTATTCGGTGAATGCGCGGAGAAAATTGGTGCTGAGATTCTCAGTATCGCCTGTCAGGATTACGATCCCCAGGGGGCCAGCGTCGCTTTGATGATAGCAGAGGAGCCGATCTTCAGGGCATCTCCCGACAAGCCTGTGGTTTCCGGATCCCTTTCCCGGAATTTTTTGATTCACCTGGATAAAAGCCATATTACGGCCCACACCTATCCGGAGCATCATCCGGATAACGGTGTCTGCAGTTGTCGGATCGACGTTGAAATTTCCACCTGTGGACACATCTCTCCCCTGAAATTGTTGAATCCTCTGGTAAGCCGCTTCGATTGTGCAGTGGTTAGTCTCGATTATCGGGTACGCGGGTTTACCCGGAATCAGGCAGGCGGCAAGTGTTTTCAGGATTATCCTGTTGATTCCATTCAGGATGTGATCAGCCCGCCGTTGAAAGCGCGTTATCGCGGGATGGATCTGAATCTCCACCGGGCTAACCTGTTGCACACCCGGCTGATGTCAAGGGATGTGGATTGGAAGCGCTGCCAGTATGGTAATCCGGGTGAAGTCTCAACCGGAGAGCAGCAGAGAATAACGGGTCTGTTGCAGCGTGAGATGCTCGAAATCTATCTTGGCGGGCAGGAAATGGAAGCGGGGAATGAGCCGTTTGTGAGTCAGATGCCCGAAAGTACATGAGTTGATACTGGCTGCCGGGAACGGGCTGTAAACAACCCGGGGAGCACCGGCACCCGGCTTATGCCCCTCCGTTAGGGCCTCGGAGATGATGTATCGTCCCATAATGTGCAGGGTATCAGCTCAGATTCAAGGCGCAGATGAAAGTGCATATCATAGATTATGCAACTGAATCTGCAACGCAGACGACGTCCATGGATGGACTAGATTCACGCGAGGCAGGATGCCGGTAGTGATAGCTGAGGT
>JAAELC010000802.1 GCA_024227135.1 Gammaproteobacteria bacterium | reverse complement strand
GCCCACGGTCCCATGGGCCCAACCGCCCCACGGACCACCGGCCCACAGGCCCAACGGCCCAACGGCCCAACGGCCCAACGGCCCAACGGCCCAACGGCCCAACGGCCCAACGGCCCAACGGCCCAACGGCCCAACGGCCCAACTAATCCGAATACCCCAAATCCTTCAACCGTTGCCGCACAGTATCATCCATCTCATTCCAATTCGACCCGCCCTGGCTTTCAGCCCCGCCAGCTCCCGTGCCAGAATCTCGCCATTGGCCCAATATCTCCAACATTTCCCCCACAACATCCGGGTTTGCTCCCTGAACATCCACCAACTCATCCGGCCCACTCATCAAATCAAACAAGGCCATCACAAACCCATCCCGCCGGGCAATCATCTTCCATCGACCCCGCCGAATAGCCACCAAATCAGGCCCAAAGGCAATAGCTTCGGCTAAAATCACGCGATCTTTGCCTTCATCCGAGCCTGAAGCCACAGACCTGCCAGTCAACAGTCCAGATAATTCTTCAGCACCACCGCTGAACTTAGCCATCACACCAGCCTGTTCCATTGCCGGAAGTTGCAACCAGGCAAGCAAAGTGGGAGCTAAATCGCATAAAGAAACCGCATCCCGATTCCGAATTCCCGAAGGCACTCCCGCGCCCCAGGCCGCCCAGGGTACATGCAGCAATTCCTGGAAGTGGGTGTGCCCGTGCCCAATGCCACGAATTTCCCGAGGATCATGGTTCCATTTGCGGGCAAATTCCACATGGTCAAGAAACTCTTCCCCGTGGTCGGAAAAAACTGAAAACAAAGTATGTTCAGCCAGGGACCAGGTTTTCATTTGCTCGTGCATTTGACCAATAACCCGATCAACAGTTCGGATGGTGGCATCGTAGACAGCCAACTTGGTTCTGACAGCGGCTTTCGCCAGATCCGATTGCGAATCTCCCATGTATCCCAAATGACCGGAAGGTTGCTTGCCCCAGCGGGCATAATCCACAAGCTCACGGGAGCTGATTTCATCGCTGCCAAGAAATTGATTCAAATCCTCAAGGTCGGGAGTGGTTGGCTCATGAGGGTCGTTAAACAAGACAAAACAAAAGAAAGGCTGATCTGCGTTTTGACGAATCCAGTCCATGGCAATGGCCGCCACATCACGGGCCGGCAGATTATGATATTCGTGATGGTCAAAACTTTCGGCCAAACCAAAGGCAAAAAACTGATTCGAATAAAAGGCCGCTGTCCGGTAACCCTGACTTTTTAAATGAGTAGCAAGGGTCATAACCTCGGGATCCAGCCTAGCGGGAGGTTGCTGATCCATATTGCGGGTATCGCCGGAAAGGAAACCACCATGCAGACCTGGCATTACGCCGGTCAAAGCGCTGGAAAAGGAAGGCAGGGTCCAGGGAGCGGGGGCGGTGGCATCAGAAAAAACAGTCCCATTTTTTACTAAACGATCGAGATTGGGGCTGGTGGGTCCGGCGTCATAACCCTGAAAGCCGAGGTGATCCGCCCGCAAGGTATCAATTCCCAAAAGCAATAAATTGTGAGGACCCGATCGATCCAGATCAATTTTTGTTGGACGGAAGGGTCGTGTAATTTTTCGCTTGAAATGTCCCAAGCGGGCCTTCAGGCGGGTTTTTTGGGTAATAGAATCAAATGGATTCACTGTCATGTATTCCTCAGTTTCAAAATGAGATCACCAATTGCCCCGACTTTCTGGACTCAGCCAACTCTGTCCACTACCATAGGAACATGAAGTTGCTTGACTATACAACAGATAACGCCTTCCTGCCGCATATCAAGTGCGCAAGTGTGGATGAGGCTGTCGCTCAACTAATCGGTGAACTGGAAAGTTCCGGAGCGGTAGACGATGGTCAAAGCCTTGCCGCCGAAGTAATGCGCCGGGAAATAGAATGCAGTACCGCAATTGGTGGTGGTCTGGTCATTCCTCATGCCCGTCATTCAGGGGCTCGAAAGGTAAAGCTCGCTGTGGCTACCTTGGCACAGCCTCTGGAAATTCCCTCAGCCGACAATCAACCCGTTGATATTGTCATTCTTCTGGTGGGGCCCAATGACGATACCAGACTTATGTTGTGGGTTTTGGCGCAGGTGGCTCGTCTGGTGAAGAATAGTATTTTCCTCAATGACTTGCGCGCAGCCATTTCCCAGGATGAATTGAAGATGGTCTTCTCCAAAGCGGACCAATCTCCAACCGAATAAGCATTTTCAGTCTTTTTATACAAAATTCAATTAGAATCACACCTTGAACCTGCTCCTTCGGTAGGTTACTTTCGTCCGTCTACTCTGAAGGAAAACTTCACGCTTAAATCTCCTTGAAGGGAGCTCTTTCAATGACCGGTTATCCCAAAGGTGCCAACTCGGCACTGGGCTGGCTGCTGCTGATGGCGATTCTGATGGGTGTGGCTCCTGTAGCCATAGCCGCAGATGCTGACCACCTGATCATTTCCGAGATCGTGGTCAAAACTCGTGCCCCATTCAGCATGTTTGGCAGTCCCTACATCCAGGTGGTCAACCCCACCGGCAGCGATGTGGATATGGGCCAGGTGTACCTCACCGACGCCACCACTTCCCCTTCCGCTTATTATTACAACATTACCCTCGGCGATCCCGCAGCCAGCAATCCTGGTGGCGGAAATGGCGGCGACTTTCATGCCCGCTTCCCCGATGGATATGTTCTGGCCGCGGGCGACTCCCTGGCCATCTCCATAAATGGCAGCACTGAGTACCAGGAAGCTTATAGCCGCTTGCCCGACTTTGAGCTTTTTGAAGAAGGCGCCACTCCTGATACAGTACCTGAACTGGTGGAAGTTTTCCCCGGTTCCATCGATGCAGGCCCGCATGCAGGCGTGAACGTTCCAGTTCTGTCCGACATCGCTGAAAGCCTGGTACTATACACTTGGGACGGAACCAGCGATTTGGTTCAGGATCTTGATTATCTATTGTGGGGTTCAAACGAAGGTGTTCGGATTGACAAAACCGGTATCACCATCGGTTCCGATACCTACGCTGCCGATACCCCAGTGGGCAGCCAAAACCCAGTGGCTTCCGCAGGTCCCAACTTTGGCCATACCTTCCGCCGTATTAGTGCCGACGAAGGCACCGAAGCTGATTCTGGTGGAAACGGAATTGATGGCCACGACGAAACCAGTGAAAACCTGGCTACAACTTTTGCTGATGTGAATGTCAGTTCCGACGGAGTGGGCGTACCTGCTGCGCCAGCCACCTGGTTCGCCACCGCACCCATCATCACCGCCGGTGAAAATAGCCCCGGTGCCCCTTACGATGGCCAGGAAGTTGAACTTAGCATTTCTGCTCTGAGCAACAGCGCCATCAGCACGGTGACCTTCCATTATTCCGTAGATGGCGGCTCCATGAACGATCTGGCCGGAACCGTCAGTGACGATGAATACGTCGCAACAGTTCCTGCTCAGGTTGAAGGCGCTGTCCTGACCTGGTACGCCACATGCGAAAATGCAGACGGTGGCGTGGCTGTATATCCAGCTGCTGCTCCTGCCTATACCGGCACCTGGACTGTCACCGGCGCTCCAGATCCCGGCGATTTCCCGGCCAAGCTCCTCTTCTCTGAAATTGCCACCATTGGTACCGACCAGGAGTTTATCGAAGTCTACAACCCAACCACCGAAGATGTGGACATGGGTAACTACTACCTGACCGATGCCATTTACGCACCGGGCAGTCAGTATTACTGGCGCATTGCCGAGGGCAACCCTGGCCAGAGCACCGTTGGTGGTGGCGCTTATGCTGATTTCCACGCTCAGTTCCCCGAAGACTTCACCATTGCCGCCGGCGATACCATTGTGGTCTCTCTGGCTGGCAGTCAGCCTTTCTCCGGTGAATTCGGTTTCCTGCCGGACATTGAAATGTGGGAAGACGACGCTTTCCCGGACAACGTGCCGGATATGCGCTGGATCTTTGGCGACGAAGTGGATAACAGCATTATTACCCGTACCGGTGAAAATACCTCGACACCCACTCTGACCAACGAGGCAGAAACCGTCATCATGTACCACTGGGATGGTATCAGCGATGGAGTCACGGACATTGATATTTTCCATTGGAAAGATCCAGAGTCAAACCCGCCGAGTTTCTACTTTTCAAAAACCGGTGTAACCATTGGTAGCCATTCCTATTTGCCTGAAACCGGAACCGGCAGTTCGCTGTCTTTCCCCAGTCAGGCCGATTTTGGCTTCTCTTATCACCGTACCGACGCTGATGAAGGCAATCAAACGCCTACAGGAAGTAACG
>JAAELC010000801.1 GCA_024227135.1 Gammaproteobacteria bacterium | reverse complement strand
CGGCCAATGTAAGGTCGCCCTTGGGTGTTGATATGCACAACAGGCAGTGCCCCGGCTCAACATCGGCATCCGGCTGCTGGCTGTATTCAATCTCACCGGTCTCAAGGGTGGTCTGGCAACAGCCGCAGCTGCCTGCCCGGCAACCCGACTCCACCTCGATGCCTTGTGCCTCGGCAAACTCCAACAGCGATCCGGCATCGGGATTCCAGGGAACACGCGTACCGGTCTTGCTGAAAGTGACTGTGATCGCCTGGGCGGAGATACCCTCCGGCCCGGTCTTTGGCTTTTCATGCTTAATAAGTGAAGCAGGACCAAAGGACTCATAGTGGATATCGTCGGTATCCACGCCCCACTCCTCCAGTCCGGGGACCAGGCTCTCCATCATCGGTTTGGGGCCGCAGACGTAGAACCGGTAGCGCATCAGCTTGAGGGTGGTGCGCAGCAACGGAATATCGACTCTGCCCTTGTGTTGATAATCACCCCCCGCCACCTCATCCCCATTGGGATTGCTGTAACAGACGTGCAGATGAAAATTGCCATGCATCCTGGCCAGTTCCCGCAGTGGTTTTTTCATGATCTGCTCAGCGCCGTTTCGAACACCGTAGTAGAGCCATACTTCGCGCTGGCTGCCGCCCTCCAACAGGGTATTGATAATGCTCAACATCGGGGTAATACCGATTCCACCACCGATCAGCACCACAGGCAGTGGCTCATCCTCCATCAGGTGGAAGTGGCCGGAAGGGGCCTTGACCAACAGCGTGCTGCCCTCCTGCACATGAT
>JAAELC010000800.1 GCA_024227135.1 Gammaproteobacteria bacterium | reverse complement strand
CGCGTTCAAACCAGAGGTCCAGCGCGTAGTGTAGATAGACGTTGGCCAGTACAGGAGAGACGATACCTCCTTGTGGTGTCCCGGTTTCGGGGTTGATTACTTTCCCGTCCGTTTCCAGTATACCGGCCTTTAGCCATTTGCGGATCAATCCCAAGAAGGCCCGGTCATCGATGCGTTGTTCGAGCATATCAAGAAGCCAGTCATGATCCATGTGATCGAAGAAGCCTCGTATATCAGCTTCGACAACCGTGTGATAGGGACCAAACTGGAGTTCCCGGGTCAACTCTGCTACGGCATCGTGAGCACTGCGCCCCTTTCTGTACCCATAACTGCAATCCAGAAAGTCTTGCTCATAGATTGCTGTCAGCACCTTCGCAGCGGCCGATTGAATCAGCCGATCTTCTAAGGCAGGGATACCCAGCGGGCGTTGCTTTCCGTTCTCCTTGGGTATGTAGACACGCCGTACCAGCTTGGCACGGTATCGTTTCGTTTTCAGTCGCCCTACCAGTCGCTGAATGTTGGCGTGCAGATCCTGCGCATAGGCCTCGGCGGTCACATGATCTACGCCACTGGCTGCTCCCTTGTTGAGCGATTCCCAGGCGTGGTAGATCAGTTCCTCATTCAGACATCGATAGAGATCTCGAAAACGGTGTCCCTTGTTGGTCTTTGCCTTGTTGGCTATTCCCCGCAGGAAGGTTGGCTCGCCTGATTCCAGTCCGACAATGTCCGGGGCGAGTTGCCTTTGCGGGCTACGTACTTCCGTCAGGTCCTTCCCCTTGTTCATGGCTTTCCCATGCGCTGAGTACTATGCCTGATAAGACACCCTGGTGGCATGCGGCAGTGACCTGCCTGCCCAAAACCCGGCTTCCACAATGATCGATTAGACTGCTGCATAGCCCTGTGTCCGAGTTTCCTCTTCTGTGCCTTAATATCAGTATGTCTTGCGTTCATGCTTCTTCCTGCTGGG
>JAAELC010000799.1 GCA_024227135.1 Gammaproteobacteria bacterium | reverse complement strand
TCGTTACCGCAATGGTTGCAGTGTTCATTTCTCTTGCTTCATTCTCTAGCCATGCGTTTTTCGGAATGATGGCCTACATGATGAGTGGTGGCTGGGGAGGATGGGGGTATCCCTATTACGGCTATGGTGGGGGCTATCCATACTATGGCTATGGCTATGGATACCCTTATGCCGGTTATGGTTACGGGTATCCCTATTCGGGGTATGGATTGGGTGCTCCATACTATGCCTATGGCGCCTATCCCTATCTGGGTTATCCCGTTGTGAGTACACCTTTGGTCGTGACTCAACCTGCAACGGTTGCAGCCAAGTAGTATAGGGACCGACCTGAGAATACCCAGGGTGAGCAAGACTCGGTCCGGTACTCAGCCGGATCGGGTGGTGTCTTTCTAAGCGTCGTCGCCTGGTTCGGGGAAACTGGTACTGGTTTTTCCGGTTCAAAAGCGAATATCCGATCGATTACCTATCCATCATTTTCGTCATCACTGGAACAGCAGCGACCAGTTGATGGCACCCTTGCCCTGTTAGCCTTAGAATGGCGGGGAAAGCCAGTAGCGGTTACATCGCCCCACAATTGTTATGACTTTGATATGAAAGGAAGAGCCAATAGGGGTTGTACCGGCCCCCTCATTGTTTTGGCTTTGAAACGGGCGGAGATCCGGTGACTGCTCAATCGACCCCTTCTAGAGCTGGTCCAGAGAATCAGCAGGGGAGGGGGGCGGCGAGTGTTGTTATTTCATACCTGTGTTTCCCAAATGATGTGAGGAATTACTCCTATGCCAACAACACAGCTGTCGGCTGACAGCCTTTCTGAGTTTTGCATCAATGCCTATCTGGCTTTGGGGCTGTCCCGGGATGATTCGGAACTCGTGGCGGATTCCCTGGTTCAGGCCGATCTCTGGGGGCATCAGTCCCACGGTGTCATGCGCACGTTCTGGTATGGAAAGCGTATTCAGTCGGGTGCCACCAGGGTCGCGGCTGTGCCGGAGCTGGTGATCGATGGCGGGGCTGTAGCAGTTATGGATGGAAAAGACGGGGTGGGACAGGTCGTGGTCCGCAGAGCGATGCAGGAGGCGATCGATCGTTCGAAGCTTCATGGAATCGGTGCTGTTGCTGTGCGTAATTCCGGGCACTTCGGGACGGCTATGTATTTTTCCCGGATGGCGGTTTGTCAAGGATGTATCGGTTTCTTATGCACCAATGCCAGTCCCGCTATGGCACCCTGGGGTGGTCGCAGTAAGCTGATTGGAACCAATCCCTGGTCGATAGCAGCGCCTGCGGGTCGCTATGCTCCGATGATGCTTGATATCGCCAACACCGCGGTTGCCCGGGGGAAGCTCTATGTTGCCGGGAAAAAGGGGGAGGCGATCCCGGAAGGTTGGGCAATCGACAGTGACGGGCGACCGACAACCGATGCTGCTGCCGGTATTCTGGGAAATATACTGCCGATGGCGGGTCACAAGGGATTCGCAGTGGCCACCATGATGGACGTGCTGTCGGGAATTCTCAGCGGCAGTCAGTTTGGCGATGCTGTCGTAGGACCCTATGTGGCTGAGGGGAGGAGCGGCGTTGGCCATCTGGTGATTGCTTTGGATATTGGGTCGTTTCGTCCGCTGGAGGATTTCAATGCCGATGCGGAACGTTTAGTCGACAGTATCAGGAACAATCCCCTCGCCGATGGAAGCGACAGAATCTATTATCCTGGAGAACCGGAAGCGCAGGCGGAGCAGGTTCATCGCAAGACCGGTGTGGAGATCCCGGCGGATACCCTGGCCGAACTGGATGAGGCGGCATCAGCCATGGGTATTTTGCCCCTCAGTGTGCTTGCTCAGACCCATGGCGGGACCGGGCGGTCTTCGTAAACATTGGAATAGACGGTGTGGTTGAATAATCTAACAGTACTGACAACATCCTGCTCTCCTGGTGCGGGGGCTGTTTCATGGGAGGTCGGAATGGGTTTTCATACCTGATGACTCCAGGGGCGGATGTCAATGTTGTCCGCCCTATATCCTGCACCGGCAGCATGCCCGGCAAACGGTGTTTCGACACTTGGGAGGGGGGAAGTGCTATTCCCTCGCCATGGCGCGACGCCAGCGTGCCAGGAAGTCCTGTCGTTTGAGTTTATCCAGATAAACCAGCAATCCCGGTCCCAGATGAATGGGAATCAGTGGTCCCCGGGCCTCCTGGCGCAGGCGGGCGGCTGTGGCTTCTCCCTGGATGTCATTTCTGAGGGAGTAAAGAGAGGCGGCATTGGCGATCAGTTTCTGTCCCTCCTGGGATAATAGAAAGTCAATGAAGGCACCGGCAGCCTTCGGGTTTTGCGCGGCCTGTGGAATGACCGCGATACGGGACATGACCAGGCAGTAGTCCCGGGGGATGGTGATACCCAGGTCCGGGTTTTCATTGGCCCGGGCTCTTGCGTAAGAGCCGAGGACGTTGTAGGCGATCAGTGCCTCACCCGAGGCTACTTTGTCGATCATGGCGGCGGAACTGGTTTCGAGTATGACTTCCATGTCTCCCAGGCTGCGTGCCAGATACCAGAAGTCTTCCGATTGGATGGCATCGTGGGTACCGAAAAGATATCCCAGTCCGCTGTGTTGCGGGTCGTAGGTGACGATACGTTTTCTCAGGTATCCCACGTCAAAGGTCAGGCTTCGGGCTAAGTCGAATCGTGTGGTTACCTCAGCCAGTTCGGGTACCAGTGCCTTGTTGTAGATCATGACAGCCGGCTCGTAAGTAAAGCCAAAAGCCTGGTTGCGCCAATTGGCCCAGACGGGCAGGTTGTCGGTCTGGGGGGACTGGTGGCTCGCCCCATAACCGTCGTTGACCAGTTTTATCTGCAGGTCCATGGCGGAACTGAGTAACAGATCGGCGGTGGGTGCTTGACTGTCCATTTCCGATGAGGCCCGATGATAGATATCCTGGGTGTCCATCAGGTGATAATCGATCCTCACATCAGGGTGCTGGTGCTGGAAAGCCTGGAGCAGATAGCCCATGCGATCGGTGTCGGTTGAACTGTAGATGACCAGTGACTGGGAGGGCTCATGGGTCGCTTTCAGGGTAACCAGTTCGCTACCTGTGGATGTCGTCAGGACAAGCGTCCCTATCAAGCCGAAGAGCCAGCGCATGTTATGACACCGATTTTTCAGCATGGGGAAACTCGATCAGAACTCTGAGGCCGCCACTTGGGGAGTCCTCCAGTGAAACTCGCGCATGGTGAGCGGTTCCAATTTCCTGCACGATGGCCAGCCCAAGCCCGCAGCCTTCCTGGGGGGTATCCTGAAGTCGGACGAATCGTTCGAAAACCTCTTTTCTGTTATCCGGGGGAATACCGGGGCCGCTGTCATCGACGGTGAGTACCGGGTTCTCACCGGAAGTGACGGTCAGGGTGACCAAAGCCCCGCGGGGCGGGTAGCGCAATGCATTGTCGATCAAGTTCATGATCATCTCCCCCAGCAAGGTGGCATCACCGGACACAATGGCGGTATCAACACCCTCGTAGCCCAGGTCGATACCCCGTGAGAGTGCCTGAGGGGTCATGAGTGAAACCGTTTCCCGGGCCATCCGGGCCAGGTCCACGCCCTTAAATCCCCTCGAGGGCTCCACGGCGCGGGCGTGACTGAGCAGTTGCTTTGCCAGCCGACCGGTTCGTTTCACGCTCACATTGATCTTATCCAGAGAGTCCAGGATGTTGTCCGGGTCTTTCTCCCGAAGTGCCATCTCGGTCTGCACCTGCAAGCCTGCCAGAGGTGTTTTGAGCTGGTGTGACGCATCGCTGATAAAGCGGCGCATTGCGCTGATCCCGTCGTCGATACGCATGAGCATACTGTTTATTGCGGCAACCAGAGGCTTGAACTCGGCGGGTACATCGTGGAGCACCGGGCGCACATCATCCGGAGAGCGCCGTCCCAGTGCCTCGCCCAGGCGATCGAGAGGGCGCAGACCCCTGCTGATTCCCAGCCAGACGGCGATGCCTCCTGAAACCGCGATAACCAGGGTCCAGATTGCGCTTTGCTTTAACAGGCTCAGGGCCAGCGCTTCCCGTTCCCCTCTGGTCTGGGCGACTCGAATCGAGGCGAACCCGCTCAATGTATTGCCGATGACGAAGGCGCGAAGTGAGACCACCCGTACCGGTGCGCCTTTGTAGACGGCATCGTAGAAGAGTGGTTTCGAGGGGTTTACGACGTGGGCTGACGAGGGGGGGGAGGGCAGATCCTCGTAACCGGTTACCACGGTTCCGTCGGGAGCCGATATCCCATAGAACACCCGGTCCTGGGCGGTGGATGCGAGCATATTCAACGCAGCGTAAGGAATATCCACCCACAATCCCTTTTCCCTGACCGCCATGCGTTCGGCGATGGCGGAGGCAGATGCCAGCAGCAAACGGTCGTAAGCGCTGTCTGCGGCTTCCCGGTTACCGTAGTAGCTGCTGATCAGGTTGGCGGAAAACACCAGGGCCATGCCGGCCAGTAACCAGCCGAGTACACGTCGCCGGATTGACCAGGTATGCGGGGCTCTTTTTGTGATCACTCGAGGATGTACCCGATGCCGCGTACCACCCGTATGCTGACCCCCGCCGGCTCCAGCTTTTTGCGTAGCCGGCTGATGTAGATTTCCACCGCCGAGTGGGTCAGTTCTTCGTCAAATTCTGAAATGTGGTCGATGATCCGCTCCTTGTTCAGGATACACCCCCGTCCGGTCATCAGAACTTCGAGTATATGGAATTCCCGACGGGGAAGTTCCAGGGATTTTGAACCGATGAACGCCCGGCGCGCGCTCAGGTCCAATGTCAGATCGCCGCAGTTCAGTTGCTGGAGACCGCTGCCGTGGCTGCGCCGGATCAGCGCCCGTACCCTGGCATCGAACTCACGCAACTCGAATGGTTTGGTCAGGTAGTCATCGGCTCCCAGATCCAGTCCACGTATCCGATCATCCAGGTCAGAGCGGGCTGTAGTGATCAGCACGGGAGTGGCATTCTGCTGGCTGCGCAGGTCACGCAACAACTCCAGGCCGTCCAGATGGGGCAGTGTCAGGTCCAGAATGACCAGGTCGAATTCGTAAGTACGTAAAATGGCTCTCGCCTCCCGGCCGTCGCTGGACCAGTCGACCTTGTAGCCGGCCTGTTTGAGTGAGCGCATCAGGCCATCGGCGAGGATTGCATCGTCTTCTATCAGCAGAATACGCACGCCTGTTTTCCTTTCCCAATCTATACCCAGTGGGGATTGTTTCACCTTTATAGCAAGCATCGCCGGGAACATGAAGGGTTGGTGAAGGTTTGGTGGCGTACTCTGACGATTGAAACACAGACAAAATCCATTCTATTCGGGTCGGGAGGAGAAGAACCATGAAATTGATCAAACCCTTACGGACGCTTTCTGCAACGGCGGGTATCCTGGGTATGTTGCTGGCAGCCGGATTCGCCGGTGCGGCAGATGTGTCGAAAATCCATTTTCTCATTCCCGGTGGGGCCGGTGGAGGATGGGACGGTACCGCCCGTGGCACCGGTGAAGCCCTGACCAAGTCCGGTCTCGTCGGAACGGCGTCTTATGAGAACATGTCCGGTGGTGGCGGTGGCAAGGCCATCGGCTACCTGATCGAGAACGCGGAATCGAATCGGGACACCCTGATGGTGAACTCGACACCGATCATTATTCGCTCGCTGGTGGGCCGGTTCCCCTACAACTTCCGTGACCTCACCATGATTGCGGGCACTATTGGTGACTATGCTGCTTTTGTCGTGCACAAAGACAGCAGTATCAATTCGTTCAAGGATCTGGTGGCAGAGTTCAAGGCCAATCCCCGCAGTGTGGCCATCGGGGGCGGTTCGGTGCCGGGCAGTATGGACCACCTGGTTGCTGCCATGGCTGTTCAGGCCTCTGGCGCAGATCCCACCAGGCTCAAGTACATCCCTTACGATGCCGGAGGTAAAGCCATGGCGGCGCTGCTGTCCGGTGAAATCAAGGCGCTGTCCACGGGTTTTTCAGAGGCGGTGGGCATGGCTAATGCCGATGAGGTGAAAATCATCGGTGTGACGGCACCCGCACGGGTCGATGCTTACAAAGATGCCCCGACGCTGAAGGAACAGGGATTCGATGTGGAATTTGTCAACTGGCGCGGTTTTTTTGCCGCACCGGGTCTGCCGGAGGAAGAAGCCAAAGCCTACCGGGACGTTCTCTCAAAGATGTACAACACACCGGAATGGGAAGCGGTTCGAGCGCGTAACGGATGGGTCAATATCCATAACTCGGGGGATGCGTTCACCGCATTTCTGGCGGAGCAGGAAAAAGTTATCAAGAACCTGATGAAGCAACTCGGTTTTCTCTGAGGCATTGGTATGAAACCGGGATACCTCCGGGTGTCCCGGTTTCCCTTAATACACTGAATAGACAGTCACCGGGGGGCGGACATCATGGCATTGGATAAATGGATAGCGGTTATTTTCATCGTTATCTCGCTGATATACGGATACGCATCTTACACCTATCCCCTTCTGCCTTTTGAACGGAATATGGTTTTTCTGCCCAACACCATGCCCCTGGTATTGAGTGTGCTCGGCATCATATTCGCGCTCATCATCGTACTGACGCCGAAGGCGAAAACCGATGGAGAAGGGGATGCTCTGGGTAGTATCAATATGTCACAGTTGCGGGAATACAAAGTGGGGCAGGCGCTGGCGTTGATAGGTGCCATGATCCTGTATGCGGTTGCTTTGCGCCCTGTGGGTTTTATCGCGGCCACCACCTTGTTTCTGGTGGGTACGGGTTGGATTCTTGGCGAACGTAAACTGCATATCATGATCCCGGTAGCACTAGTCGGAACCGGAATTATCTGGTTTCTTGTGGAACAGGCACTGGGGATTTTTCTGCGGCCTTTACCTTGGTTTCTATCATAGGAGGAGATGAAATGCTGGAAGGTATTCTACTGGGTCTGCAAACCGCCTTTTCCATACAGAATCTCCTGCTTGTCGTTGCCGGCTGCCTGATTGGTACGCTCATCGGCATGCTGCCCGGATTGGGACCGATGTCGATCATTGCGATTATGATCCCGGTAGCCATTACCATTGGTGATCCCTCCGCCGCACTGATTCTGCTGGCTGGTGTCTACTATGGCGCGATTTTCGGAGGTTCCACATCATCGATCCTGATCAATGCACCTGGTGTGGCGGGAACGGTTGCCACCTCGTTCGACGGGTATCCCATGGCGCGCCAGGGGAAAGCGGGCAAGGCGCTGACCATCGCAGCAGTCAGTTCATTTGCCGGAGGAACCGTTGGGGCGATTCTGCTCATGGGCTTTGCGCCCGCACTCTCCACGGTAGCCTTGCTGTTTCACTCGGCGGAGTATTTTGCTTTGATGGTGGTGGGCTTGTCGGCCATTGCCGCTTTTGCCGGTACCGGTAAAGTGGCGAAAGCACTGATGATGACCGTGATCGGGCTGATCCTTGCCACGGTTGGCGAATCGGCGCTGTTCAATGCGCCACGATTTACCATGGGGTTGCAGGATCTGCAGTCGGGGTTCAGCTTCGTCACGCTGGCAATGGCTCTGTTTGCCCTTCCCGAAGCACTCTATCTGGTATTGGATCCAAAGCGGGGTTCCTCGAGTGGAGGCAGCGCGGCGATCAAAGAACTGGGCGTTACCCGGGATGAAATCAAGACGATTGCACCGGTCGTGGGTCGTCAATCTATCCAGGGCTTTCTTATTGGTGTGATGCCTGGCGCTGGTGCGACCATCGCCTCATTTCTTGGTTATGCGGTTGAGCGCAATATCGCCAAAGGGGCGGACCAGGAAGCGTTCGGTAAAGGCTCGATCAAGGGGTTGGCAGCCCCTGAAACCGCTAACAACGCCGCCTGTACCGGTTCTTTCGTGCCTTTGCTGACTCTGGGTATTCCCGGGTCGGGTACCACGGCCATTCTGCTGGGTGCATTGATCGCGCTGAATGTGAATCCGGGGCCGCGGTTGATGATCGATAACCCATCGATTTTCTGGGCGGTGATTATCTCCATGTATATCGGCAATGTGGTACTGCTGATTCTCAATCTGCCCCTGATCCCCTATATCGCCCGGTTGCTGACGGTACCGAGAAACTACCTGATTCCCTTCATTCTGTTTTTTACCATGATCGGAGCATATATCGGGCAGAACAATGCCACCGAACTGTTACTCCTGGTTGGCCTCGGTGTTTGCGCTACGATACTGCGGTTTGCCGACTACCCGCTGGCACCTCTATTGATCGGCTTTATTCTCGGAGGCATGATGGAGAATAACTTCGCCCGTGCTGTGAACCTGACCGATGGAATAGCGTTCATGTACGAGCGACCGATGACGCTGGCATTGTTGATCATCGGCGTACTGTTGATCGTGCTTCCGGCTTATCGCCGCCGTCGGGCCAGGGATCTCCAGAAGGGAGTTGCCCAGGGGGATTGACTGTTGGGTAATTCCCAGATTGTCCGGGTCGCGCTGACACTGGGGGTGGGGAGTGTCGGCGCGTTCCTGTTCAGCATACTGGCACTGCCCCTTCCCTGGCTGCTGGGCGCACTGATCGCAACGGTGGTCGCTTCCCTTGCGGGTGCACCGGTAGAGATCAGGCCTGGCCTGCGCAGATATCTGGTCTGTATCCTCGGTGTCATACTGGGTGGGACCTTCTCACCGGAGGTTCTGGTGCGGGCCGGAGAGTGGTTGCCGACACTGGCCGCAGCGGTGGGATATCTGGTACTGGTAACGCTGGTCGCCCAGTTTTACTGCCGGCTGGTTATGAAAATGGATGGGGTTACTGCTATTTTTACCGGTATGCCGGGTGGTTTGTCAGAAATGGTTATTCTGGGAGAGGAACAGGGGGCGGATGTCCGGGCTCTTACGCTCACCCATGCCGTGAGAGTTGCCTCGGTTCTACTGGTCATCCCATTCTTCCTGACCTATGGCTTCGGTCTCGAAGGCCAGACGCCACCGTTGCCGGAGGAGACCTGGAACCGGAAGGATCTGCTGATTCTGGGTGTGACTGCGGTAGCGGGGTACTTTGGTGGTAAGGCCGTTCGGTTGCCTGCCCATGCACTGACCGGGCCGATGCTTCTCAGCGCGGTGGTGCATCTCTCGGGTCTGGTCGTGAATGACCCCCCTCCGCTGGCCTCTCTGATTATCCAACTGGTGATGGGCAGTGCTCTGGGTGCAAGGTTTTTCGGGTTTTCAATCGCGCGGGTGGGGAAGATCATGATACTCGCTGTCGGATTGGGGTTGACTATGATGACCGTCACCCTGTTTTCGGCAGCGCTGATGTCCACTCTTACCGGATTACCCTTCGAAGCGCTGGTTATCGCGCTGTCCCCCGGCGGGTTTGCGGAAATGACCCTTGCCGCCTTGTCAATGAACATCGATCCGGCCTTCGTTGCCACCCATCATGGTCTGCGGTTGTTGATCATTGTGTTTATCACACCGATCGTGCTTTCATTCTGGCTTAAAAGGCGCCGCCAGATATAGCGGCATTACCTCGAATACCCCAATTCGAGAAAAATTCAGCCCCGGTATCACTGGTTGTCTGCTCCAGTTCAAAGCACTGCTTCCTGAGCCTTGCCTTTCATGCCGGCCTGACTGTTCGATGGCACCGTTAAATTACTCCACCGATGGCCGATAAGTATTTCAGACCAGAAACTCTGCTTTGAAAGTTGTACTACAATGGAGTTATTGTGCAAAGGCCGAATTTATCTGTAGCTTACATAGTACTCTGGGTAACGCTCTTGTGGTTTCAGGGCCTCGTGGGGGTGGTGCATGCGAGGGATTTGAAGCTGGTTCAGGAACAGAGGGTACTGAGACATCACAGGCAGTGGTGATGGATTGGATGTTGAACTCATCCAGGGTTTCGCCACCTATCTGGGCGTTCGCTACGAATATGTAGAAACAGACTGGCATAATGTACTGGGTGATCTGACCGGGCAACATGCGAGACGCAAGGGAAAAAATGCGGAATTGCTGGACAAGACGCCGGTCCGCGGAGATATCATAGCCAATGGTCTGACCGTTTTAGGTTGGCGGCAACAGGTGGTTGACTATTCCGACCCAACTTTCCCCTCGGATGTGTGGTTGGTGGCGCGAGCCGGCTCGACGCTTCAGCCTATCAGACCGAGTGGAGCTTTAAGGCAGGATATCCAGCTGGTAAAAGAGACATTGACAGGCCACTCGGTTTTGGCGCTTGCCAGTACCTGTCTCGATCCCGGGCTGTATCAGATGGAGAAAACAGGGGCGGAGGTTCGGATGCAACCACAGGGACGAAAACTCAACGAGATGGTGCCTGCCATTTCCTCTGCTTTTCGGACTCGGCTATCTGCTGCACCTGAGTAACCAAAATCTGGTGCTCAAAACCCAACACCGTGTCAGCAGGGAAAAGGGGACAAGTTTACGCCGGCAGAGGGACATGCAGCGTATTGTCAGTGGTGCCACAGCCGTGCTTCTTGATGCTCCTGGGGGTGGTCTGGGTACCGCGATCGATACGATATTGCGGCAGATCGGTACACACCTGAATGCTGATCGGGGTTACTTATTTCTGCTGTCTCATGACGGCTCACAAGCAAGCAGTATCCATGAGTGGTGCGCTCACGGAGTTGGGTCTCAGAAGGAAAAGTAACAAATTTCAACAACTGATCAGCTGTCAGTGCCAAAATGCCGAACATCAAATGGCACGTCACTTTGGCATGACCGCGGACACGTACTCTGCGACCACCAGTTCGTCTTTCAACCGTCCATTTACCCGTTCTACTGTACTGC
>JAAELC010000798.1 GCA_024227135.1 Gammaproteobacteria bacterium | reverse complement strand
TGGGTTGAGACTCGTCCCGCGGCCAGCGGTTGCCAATTCGCTTGATCAATTCAGCGGAAGCCTCGAAGGTCCTGGCAGTACTCAGGGAGCGTATCAACTTGGGATTTCCCTGCTCATCATAGGCAATCAACTGGCTCAGATCGAGAAAAAGCCCCTCCTCCCGGGCGGTACGCAAGAGCAGATTATTGATGGACAGCTGATAAGGAAAATCAGAAGGCTCCAGATAGATATTTTGGCAAGCAAATTCGTACTCGCCCTGGTACCACTCAAGAACCCCCATGACCTTTCCACAATTGGAACTATGGTGACAGTCATCTGTCTGGATACGTCTGTAGGTACCAAACTCCCTGGTGCTGGGGTCATACCCCACATGGCTGGCCTGAATAATCACCATATCCTTACCGTGGGACGCATGGGGGCCGTGCCTGTCCGTCGCAACGACCCCACCCACCAGTCCATGATTGAACGGAAACGTGCCGAACTGCTTAGTAATCAGAATAATAGGGAAACCCTGGCTTTCATCGGAACAGAAAGCCCGGGAGGGCATGATTTTCCCGGGTTGCATACCCAGAGAGAGGCAATAATCGTAGAGCCTGGGCATGAAGTTGCTGTACCGCATCATCATGCCATCGAGACGAAAGTCTTTTAATACCGTATGGAAACTACCGACCGCCGCTGCTGAATACATGCCATTCGTCTCCTTGCAGTTTGGAAATGAGCATGGATTATATACGGATTCGACCCGGTTCCCGTCAGGGAACGGGTAAAAAGAGAGGGAAATGCCATTCTCAGAGTGACATGGCCTCCCCCTGTCGGGCTTGTTTGTAGACAGGGTACGGGGTTTTAACGCTACTCGAACGCCCCCCGGTCGAGCATCTCGAGGGTTTTCAACTCAATATCATGAAACCGCATCATTGATTTACCCTTATGGTCGCTCATGAATTCATCCGCGTCCAGCCGTGTCTCCAGCGGGATCAGCTCATGCCCCATTGGACCCAGTACATCAGAGCCTGTGACATAGTAAGCCTCCCGGGCATCGATCAGTTTGAGACCGTAATACTCCGTCACCCCAATGGCAACGATATCCCGGGCATCATGCCCAGGCGCCCATTTCGAGAGATTCCCCAGATATTTGAATAGATCCTTTGCCCCATCGAAATGATGGGCGTGACCATCCGGGTAAGTTACCGTGGCGACCCACTCAGGATACTTCGCAACAAACATTCCGCATACCGGGCAGGTGTCCCGTGGGCCGGGACCGGGCAGTTTCAGAGGTTCCGACAACACGGAAGAAGAAATGACACCCGATATCAGGGCCAGAATGAAGCAGACTCTCAGTTTTCGGATCATTGAAATCATTCCAGTACTCTTACAGACCAAGGGGCATACAGAACCCCTGCCAACTTACCCCTGTCTCCATTGAAAAGATAGCAGTCCAACCCACCACCCTGTCTTATGGCGATGAAAAGAAATACAGGATACAGGGGAGCAAAGTCGATTCAGCTGAGAGCGCCATGCTACTCACAATTTCTCCGACGATTCGACTCTGCTCCCAACGGCCCCTGTGACTGGAAAAGCTACCGGAACACTGGGTCTGCCGATGCTGCGCTAACCTTTGCCGTGCATCATTTCCTTGCCGTGATGCATGCCTTTGCCTTTCATTTTCTCTTTCATACGCCGCACCCGTTCAGCACGCCGCTTCCGGATCATCATAGTGTCGTTGGCCATACTCAGGTAAGCGGTTTTGAGGGCATCGTCAAACCCGACCAACTCTCCCCCGTTCTTTGTCTGTGTGGCACGGGCTGTATCTGCCGAAGCAAAAGCCATTTTGCTGGTTTTCGTCATGGTACCTTTCAATGAGGAACCAATAAGGTAGGTTGCCCCATCCACGGGCACCAGGGGCTTGATTTTTGCTGTGGCGCCGAAATCTGCTCCATAGATAACCTTCGGCCCTCGATCCAGGTTCAGGGAAAGGCTGATCGCCAGACAATGAATGGAACAGGTGCCATCCACTAACCCGTCATCGTAGTGAACGAGGTGCCTGCTGTGATTCCACTGGGTGCGATCCATTCCACAGTAAGGACACTTGGGGTACTTTACCAGTTCGTCTTTGAGCGGATCCTCATCGGGTGCCTTCTTCGGGATGAACTGTAACGGGGTACCGTCACCCTGGCAGGCCTCCCCCGACGACTTGACCCAGCCGGTACCGGGTATCATGGCGCCGATACTTGTCGCTGCCGATGCCACACCTGCAAAGCTGCCCACACCAACGGCCCCTACCATTTTCATCATGGTACGCCGATCAATTTTCTTCTCTTTACACATAAGCTACCTCTCTCCCACTTGGATATAAAACTGGAAAACCAACTACTCAGCACTCCCTCCGAAAAACACCGACCGAACCACCTCGATACACTTGAGCTGTCAACATTCTCACCCCCGGTAGCACCCACCGGGTCACCAGAACGGTGCCATAACCAGACTCGATCGCAGGACGAAAAACGTGGCTACTGAAAAAAACAGTGCATAAAGCATCATCGACAACCAGGCCAGCCGGGGTGCATTGCTCTCGACCACGGCAGACAGGCTGGGTACATGCTTCCAGCGACTCACGGCTCCGGTTGCCAGCGCCAGCGCTGTGGCGGCAAAAAGTGGAAGGTACAAAGCATACCCGGCGTAGTCGTGACCAGGCTTGAGAACGCAGAAGGGACAGTGGTGGTGTGGATGCTCATAAACGTAGAGTGCTACGTAGGAAATCATGCCTGCCAGCGAAGCGATAAAAGCACCCACGCTCAGGGAGGAAAAAACCCACCCGCCACTCTTACGCCAGAGAAACCAGGTCCCACTCAGCATCATCAGAAGTCCTGCACCGTAAAACAGCAACAACGCGGTGGATGGCAATAATGATGAAACGTTGCCCACTACACCCTCAGCTTCAGAGGAAAAGAGTGATCCACAGCAAGAGGTGATAAGGTTTGGCTTCAATCCCAGAAAGTACTGAAGCTGCACAAAAGCCTCGACCATTACAAGCGGCAGAATAATCAATAGCAACAGATACTTAACCTTCACCAGCGGAAAATCAAACCCCTGGTTATCCAGATGATTGATCGCCAGCCATACCGCACCGGAAAAAAAGATGATCAGTTTGAGAAACAGTGCGGGCCAACCCCAGGCGTTGACGTTGAGAACCCCGGTTGCACACATCGCCCCGACGAATTGTCCGGACATGGATTCGGCATTGTAGATAAACAGCATCAGCGAGATCAGTTCTGAAGCAAAAACCCAGGTCAGCAGCGTAGATACCAGATAAGTGCGTCGCTCCAGAATCAACTGACGTTCGCTGCCACTGCCGATATCCCAGTACATGAGTATCTGCACCGCCAGACCGGCGGCCGCCAGCAACATCAGCGTTACTACGACCGAAACCATGATTAATGCTATGACAGGGGGATTGAAAAGCATGTTTATTTCACCATGATCTGCCCGTCATGCATCTCCACTACCTCATCCACTACAGGAGACTCATAAACCAGCGGATCATGACTGGTCATCAGTATGGTTTTCCCGGACTCACTCAGATTGCCGATCAACTCCATGAATTCGCGGGAATTTTTTAAATCGAGGTTGGCAGTGGGTTCGTCAGCCAGCAGGACTCCGGGATCGTTTATCAGCGCCCGACAAATGGCAACCCGCTGAGCCTCTCCGCCAGACAGCCACTGCACCGGATTATTACTGACTCGCTCAAGGCCAAACTGTTTCAGCAGAAGTTTCGCGGAGCGTTTCAATTCACCATGATCCAATCCCAGAGGGTAAGCAGGGATCATAATATTGTCTAGGACCGTCAACCCCTGGATCAGATTGAACCGCTGAAATACGAAGCCGAAGGTGTGACGCCGGATATCGGTTAAAAATCGTTCCGGCAACCCGGATATCATCCGTTCTCCCAACAGAATACGCCCGGAAGTCGGCCGCGAAAGGCAACCGATCATCGAAAGCAATGTGGTCTTTCCAGACCCACTGGCGCCTTTCAGACAAGTAATCCTGTTGGGAGCGATTTCCATCGAGACATCCCGTATGGCACGAAACTCGTTATGCCGGCCCCGGTTGAAGATTTTCTCGATATTACTGAGTTCGATTCGCATACCGGCTAACGCATGATCGCATCGGGATCGGTTATCGAGGCTTGCCAGATTGGGATTATCGTGGCAACGGTGTAGGGAAACACGGTGAAAAAGAACAGCGTGGCCAGCTGCAACCCATCCACGAAAGGAACCAGATCAAACTGGGGATAGAGCACCGACCAGCCTTTGAGCACGGGTTCGAAAAGTACCGCAGAACTGTAGAAGACATGTAGATAAGCAGCCAGATACCCAAGGGTGAAGGCACTGAAAGAGATGATGGCACCCTCCCAGAACTTCATTCTCAAGACATCACCAGTCTCCCAACCCACTGCTTTGAGGATACCGATTTCCCGCTTCTCCTCTGCGCTCAGACCGGATGCCTTGTCCCAGGCAAAGATCACGAAAGCCAACAATGCGCCCAGCAGCAGTACGAATACAATGCCCTGTCGCCAGGCGAATATACTGTCATAAGTACGCAGTATTTCCTCCCTTAGTATCGGTCGCGTGTCAGGCAGACGGGCAACCAGCTTTTCCGCCACTTTCTGTACTTCTCTGGGGTTACGCACTTTCAGAATAATATCGGTCAACCGCCCCTCTGGTATTCCAGTCAGAACGCGAAACGCTTTTTCGGAGATCAGAACCAGATCGGTACTGACCAGTTCCGATTCAGAATCGAGAAGGGATTTGACCTTGAAAACATAGGTTTTTCCCTTGTCGGAACGCAATGAGAAAAAATCACCCTCCGCCACGCCCCGAATACGGGATATCCCGGCGCCTATCACCACTTCATTACCAGACAACTCATAATCTGGGGTGACCATGACGGTGTAGTTGGCACCCACAGCCGGGTCGTAAAAATAGCCCCACAATCGACCCTCCGTTCCGGCCACGCCACGAATGCTCTCGATGGCGTCCAGATAATCCGCTGGAATCAATGCATGACGCCCGGCAACCATGCGTTGAAGCACAATCTCCGGTGCCCCCTGCAAGACGAGACCTGCTTCTTTGCGCAAGGCATGGGAGAACAGCATTACGGAAGCCAGCAGGAATACGATCAATCCATAGACGATCAAAAGTCCGATGTTCTTGCCCTTTCGCCTCATTAGGGAAGAGAGCGTAAAATCGATCAGAAATCCCTGTTTACGAATGAATGCTTTCACTGGGTCAGATGCAGGCTGGGAGGAAGAAATGAACCGGTGGGGAAATGCTCCAGGCTGAGCGGATGCTCCTGAAAAGCCGAATGACGATCCGCCTGGCTGGGATGCCGGGTGTACCGAGCTTCGATAAAGAGGGCCAAATCGGTCAAGCCCATTTTCCTGACCATTTCCGTCCGTTGTTCCAGCATGCTCAACTCGGATACACTGCGCGTACGGGCATCAAGCATTGTCAGCACAATCGACAGCACGCCGATAGCCGACATCAGGAAAAATGCCCTCGACTTACGCATTTGCAAATGACGCCTGAAGTGATGGCCCATGGGAATTCAGGCGGGAGTCTATCGTTTACCAGGCACCCCAAGAACTGACCAATGTCAAATCTCCCTGAGGAGGAATCGCTTTACAACTCACTAAGCCGATAAAGTGTGTGATATGACCCAACAACCACGTGATTTGACCTGATTCGGCTATCCGAATCGGTCTGAACTCAGCAACCTCCGAAGTAACTGCTCACCCTCCAGAGGTTACCTCCCAAGGGCGGTCTGTGGAGGAAGTGTCTTTGGCACGGATGCCAAAGCAAGCCTGCAGGGAGGGTTTTGCGGCGTCTTCCGCAACAGATTGCCCGTGCGGGGTGAATAGTTACCCTTCGAAATAATGGAACAGGAATACGATGAACGAAAAACTGGAAAGTGCACTCAATCACCTGCAGAGCATTCTGCCACTGAAGGAAAGACAGGAGGATTGCAGTAAATCCGTAAAGGCGCTGCATCAGCAAATCCTTCGCTCGTTCGTTGATAGAGGCAGGATTCTTTCAAGGGACGAGATGGCGAAACTGGTAGATGACCTGGAGAAAACCATAAGCACTTTACAGGAAAAGGATATGGTGGTCTTCTCCGATCAGGGGGAGCCTGTGGGTGCATACCCCTTCACTACCGAACAGAGGGAACATTCCATTTCGGTCAATGGACATCGAGTCTATGCCATGTGTGCCCTGGACGCCCTGGCTGTCAGCCCGATGTTCAAAAAGAATACTCGTATCACATCTCGCTGCAGGGTCACCGGAAGCCCCGTCAACATAGAGCAGTCAGGTAACAGGATACTGAACCCGGATGAAGCGGCCGATGTCCACTTCGGCATCATATGGGGAGCCGAGAGCAGCGAAACTTCCTGCGCAGACAGCCTGTGTATGGAGATGATTTTCCTCCGGGATACCGAGACCGCCCGGTATTGGGTAATGGCTGACCCGGAAAACAGGGAGATTTTTAATCTTCAGGAGGCCATCGAATTCGGAGGGCGGTTTTTTGTACCGCTTCTTGATTCTTAGATGTCAGGGCTGCGGCAGAAATAGAATTCCCCATCCTCTTTGTCTTTTTGCCCATCTTCCCCGTTGTGGAAAGAGTTGCGAAAAACGGTAGAACAGCTATGCGACCTTTTTGCATCCTCGGCTTCGTAAACGGTGCATCCATGCACCACTACTCACGCCTTGGATTTGAACCAGAATACAGGGTGATTTTCGGGTACTCACTGATTTCCTTAACCCTAATCGCAATCCCAGTGCGAAAGATCCCACATCCCTCCTCCTGCAGCAGATGACACACATGGCGCTACAGGACAAATAGTTGGCTTGCTCAGCCAAGATATTGCAGATAATACAGCCTACTATTCACCACATTGTGCTGGGTTATCAGTAACGGCAGTCAACTGAATCGATGACCCGAAAAAAGCTGAGTTCACAGTACCCGCCAGGTGCTGTGATAACCAGGAACCAGGCAACATCTGTACGCCCTATACCTGCCTAAGGATCTCGTCTTCGAGTCGCAGTATGGAAATGGTCACAACTTTCGATTTTTCCAAGGTGAACGAAACATCCCTCCTGAAGGCAGGTGAGTTTCCGGAATGACACATTTAGAAAACCACATGTTGGAAGAGATTGAGTTCTGGGAACGATTCATCAGCGAATGGGATTCGAACCTGAAAGGCCCACTACCCCGAAAAGCGCTCGAATTACTCGCTTTCGCAGAACAGAAAATGGACTGGTATATCGCCTGCTCTGAGGCTTCAGTTCCAACGGAATCCCGGCTTCGCAAAAATATTTTTAATAGCTAGTTCACGCAGGATGCTGATCTGAGTAGCGATAAAATAATCGGCGAAACAATTCCCAGGCAGCATTTTCCCAGCCATTCCCCCATCCTGGGTCCGCGGTCTACCAACAAAAACAACCCGCCAAGGCCAGATACTGACAATTCGAGTACCGTTGCACTGTAAGCAGTCAGGTAATTATCTCGCTTTGTAACTGCTCACCCCCCAGAGATTACCCCCCGTGGGTGGTCTGTGGTGGAAGTGTCTTTGGCAGGGATGCCAAAGCCAAGTCTACAGGGAGGTATTTGCGACGTCTTCCGGGACAGATCGCCCATGGGGGGTGAGTAGATACCTCGCTTTAACATTATTCGACAGGCAGGGCCATACGTGGTTATAACACCCTTCAGAAAATGTCCTTCCCCTATTTTTGTGCAGTAAATAGCAGAGTCATCAATCTGGGAAGGGGCCACTCCCAGGCATGCTGCCGGTTGACTGGAACCGGAACCAGGCAGTCAAGAGACTGGTGGAACATGCAGCCAGCCCTGAAAACAGGCCTGCTCAGGGTACACGATCGATTATCCAGTTCGCTGATCGCCAACATGACGACAGAGAAGTGGCGCTACTGTCTGTTTACGCGGGTCTTCTGATGGAAGTCGAGGCACTTCGGGGCTTTCTGATTGAAGGAATACGGCAGTACGTGCTGCGGGCCAAGATACTTGAGGAGAACATTCAGGGACATGAGACAGCACTTCTAAAACTATCCGAGTCAGGCAATGAAGCGGAAAGGCTCAATCGGCAAAGCTATGATCGAGCCCGCCTGGCGGATGCACGCTACATGGATGATGCAATGGAAGAAGCCGAGTTCCTTTGCCACCGATATGCCTATCTTGATAAGAAGCTCAGATTGTTAACTAAAACCATTCGGGACTCCATCTGACCAAAAACATTTTTCAGGGGTGAAACCCTTGCAGTCACCCTGCACAATCACGGCGTTACATGACATTGTAAGCCTGAGCGTATGGGAAGCGGTTGTTTTCACATCCACTGTCAATGAGGAGAAAAGTACGCCATGAACAAAAAGGTATTGCTCTATGCTGTCATTGTCATGGGATGTTTCCAGACTGTCAGCGCGACTGACTGGAACTCTCTTACCCAAGCTGGAGGACAGAGTTAAGAACTGGCTGGTGTACGGGGGGGATCTTGCCAATACCCGGCACTCGCCTAAAGCTGATATCAATGTTGAGAACGTCAAAGACCTGCGGCTAAAATGGATTTTCCAAACCGGTGTCATGGGTTCTTTCGAAAACACACCTATAGTCGAAGATGGGGTCATGTACGTCACCACCCCGTACAACCAGGTCTTTGCCGTGGATGCCGACAGCGGAAAACAGCTCTGGCATTACGAGCACAAACTTGGGACCACGATTTTCTGCTGTGGTCCCAATAACCGCGGGGTAGCCATCAGCGACAATAACATTTACATGGCGACACTCGATGCCATGCTGATTGCCCTGGACAAAAAAACCGGAGAACTGGTTTGGGAGATCGAGATCGCCGATCCCGAAGCCGGTTATTCGGAAACGGTGGCACCAACGGTGTACAAAGACAAAATCATTGTCGGTATATCGGGTGCCGAATATGGCATCCGTGGTTTTATCAGCGCATATAATAAGGATACCGGTGAATTGTTGCGTCGCTCCGAAGCGATGATTCCCCATGAAAATCTGTTTGCCCAACCTACCGAGGAAGGTGTACGCATGCTTCCAGGCGCCAATGGCGGTGTGGAGTGGTCTCCGGGGGCATTTAATCCCGAGACACGCATGGTTTACTATGTGAATCTGCATCAGCCTATGACATATACTGTGAAGAAAGTCCCCTGGAAAAAGATAAGTTGTGGCTGGGTGGAGCATTCACCACGATTCCTGGTGAGGAGCAATGGGGCAATGTCACAGCAGTCAATGTGGATACAGCTGCAATCGCCTGGCAGGCGAAGACCCCACAACCAATGATCGACGGTATCTCTTCCAACGCAGGCAATCTGGTTTTTACCGGTGAGGATAATGGGCATTTCAAAGCGTACAATGCCACTGACGGGAAGGAACTCTGGTCTTTCCAATGCGGTGCGGGCGTTAACGCAGCCCCCATGTTCTTCGAAGTGGACGGTAAGCAACATGTCGCTGTGGCAGCAGGTGGTAATTTCCAACTCAACTTCAAGCGCGGAAACGCTATCCTGGTGTTTGGATTATAGCGAAGCCAGCCTCTTGTTTCACCTGAGCGCCGTCCGGTCGTCCGGACGGCGCTATTCACATGTACATTGGCGGAGAAGCATATGAATTTATTCAGGGTCACCCTGCTTTCCTGGTTGCCCAGGGGAGTACTAAGTTTTTTTCCCACCGATGCAAGATATGCTGGCATGGACTGACTTATCATTTGTCAATTTCGGATTAGTCGACTATGCCGGACTGGTTAGCAGTTATCTCGAGAATCATCCTACTTCACCTATCTCGCTCGGTACAAGAGTAAGAGGCCGGGTTTTCGAATGTGTACGCAGGGATGGTACCATCATGTTTTCGGTCTTTCTTTTGACTCGAAGAGCACTGGGGTTCGCACAATCCATTGCTGACCTTTTGGCTAATGACTTCAATTTCGCTGGCACGCCAACAATCTTCGGTGCAAAAGCCGAAGATGTACTAAATGGTAAAAAGCCAGCCCTGGGCTTTGTGAAAATCCGAGCGACCTTTTCCATAGAAGAGTCCGGTGATCCCCTGCCGGATGTCCGTATCGAGTTTCAGAAAGAAGCGGATGCGGAAACAGCCCCATCTGACTACTCTCCAATCAAACTGAGTATAGGCGCTGTAATAAATGGAAAACACCCTGATGGAAGCCGTGCCCTTCTGCGTATAAAGCAGAAAGCTGCCACCAACGCAGAAAACGTCTTGGTTTTCTCGAAAGAGGTAGTAGACATTAAGTAATACCCGATGTGGAAATCAGAAACGAACTGCTGACCCATGTGAGTTTTCGTATTGACCCAAGCTCAAATGTGCATAAGGGAATGGTTCCCATGGCAGAAATAGGGCTTCCTTTGAACCGGGAGCCCTTTTTCCAATCATTCCCTCCATCCCCAATTACTCTCGCGTACCATTTGTGGTACCCGATGCTGCTTACTCCGGCTGGAATCTGGAGTACCTGACCAGGAGTAGATAACATTTCGGGACACCGGTACCTGTTGACTCGATAGAGTCGACTTGCGTTAACCGCAGACGATGAATGAGGTTTTAACCACTTCAGACAAAACTACCTTACATTTCCAAGCTTAGATTCTCAGCTCGATTGGAGTATCCTTTCGCTCTTCATCCCCATACTACTACCGCTTTTTAACCAACTGACGAGAGTCTGACTATGGAATATGTGTCACTCGGAAAAAGTGATTTGAGGGTATCAGAAATATGCCTGGGCACTATGACCTGGGGAAAACAGAACACCCAGGCAGATGCTGATGCACAGCTGAATTACGCCTTATCAAAGGGTATAAATTTTGTCGATACCGCTGAAATGTATGCCGTTCCCCCTTCTGTCGAAACCTACGGCACCACGGAGCGCATAATCGGTGACTGGCTCAACCGACACCCGGACAAACGGAAAGACATTGTACTGGCATCAAAAATTGCGGGTAACGGAGTTTCCTGGATTCGTAATGGTACTGACATTACAGGTCCCTCTGTCATCAGTTCAGTGGATGCTTCGCTGAAACGTCTGAAAACAGATTACATTGATCTCTACCAATTACACTGGCCCAATCGAAGTTCTCCCCACTTTGGAAAACACTGGCCCGGCCGACTGGTCTTTACCGACGTGGATGTGGACAGAAGCAGAGATCAGATGCTGGAAATCCTTGGGGCGCTCTCCAGCTGTATCAAAACAGGGAAAATCCGCCACTGCGGATTATCCGATGATACGCCCTGGGGCATCAGTGAGTATCTGCGTCTGAGTGAAAAGCACGATCTGCCCCGTATGGTCTCAATTCAGAATGAGTTCAACCTACTACATTCCAAAGACTGGCCTTATCTCTTGGAAAACTGCGTAATGAATGATGTAGCTTTTCTACCCTGGTCACCCTTGGCCGGGGGGGCGTTGACTGGAAAATACATGAATGGAGCACTCCCTGCAGGGGCCCGCTGGACAATGACCCAGCGCAACGGAATTTTCCGTGACAATACCCTGTCGCACCAGGCGATTGCCGCTTATAAGCAGGTGGCGGACAAATACGATATGAGTCTAACCACCCTTTCACTCGCCTGGTGTAAACAGGTGAACGGGGTCACCTCGACGATCATCGGGGCTACCAGCATGGCTCAACTGGAGGAGGATATTGCCGCTTTTGGGATCACTCTGAGTGACGAGATGCTGGCCGATGTCATGACCGTTTTGAAACGTTACCCGGCCCCCTTCTAGTTCAAACAGCCTTGTGAATATCGATGGCGGGATAGCACCGCATTAAACTCAGTGAACATCCATCGACCATAGACTTTCGGCAGAGCAACTCAGCTTCAGGGACCACAGAGTCGCTTCAAAGCCCTTTACAACAGAATAAACAGGATTCTTGGGCACGGACCTGAGGCATCAGAAGTTCCACAAACAGGCTCTCGGTAGTAAGCCGGTACTTCCGCAATACGATATGGGCGGAAGTGGTGCTGCGTGCGCACCAGCCTCCCAGCGGGCAGTGCTGAACTGCATTGATATCCTGTCGGAGATGAACTAGATTTCAGGTAGAGGGGTACCAGCAATTTTCCCTCGGCTTGAGGGCAAGCCCAATACCCCTGAAGCACGGAGTGCTGTCACGGCGCAGGTGAGTCTGTTTCGAGTTGCCCTCTTATACTTAATCCTTCAGCAATTGTCAGGTACCGCCCGTGCCGGTGCGATCTGCGGTACCGTTTCCGATGCCGATACAGGCGCACTATTGGCAGACGTGACTATAGCTGTATTTGACAATCAAGCCAGAGTCGTCACCCGCGCTACCACCGATACCAATGGTCACTACCATACGTATATTGCTCTCGACTCCGGGGTCTACTACACCAAAACTACACGAAGTTACGGTTAGAATTTTCGATGCCAGAGGCAGCACGGTGAGTGTGGCAGTAACCGACAGCGATGGAACTTACCGCCTGCAGGGGCTGGCGCCTGGTGGATACCTGCTTTCGACCCAGAACGTTCAAGGCTACACTGACCAGCTGTACGGTGGAGAACCGCTGGTGAGTATGAGTAGCTGCGACACCCATCTGGGAGATCCCGTATTTGTCAACGGGGCCGAAACCGTCAGTGGAATTGACTTTGCGCTCTCCCCGCCCTGGTACCACAGCCCTCTCCTGCAGGCCAACTTCGGATATGGCGGCATCAATCGCAAAATCTGGGACCAATCGGAGTTCGTACGTCGAGTCGAAGCCGAATCTTTAGTATCCAGACTCACCCGCTCGGGCTGGCATGGTCGAAACGGGTTGGATTTTTCCGATCCCAACGATCCCCTTGGCACTGGTGTATCTGGTTCAATCGAGAGTTCCATCAGCGCAGAAGTGCGCATCGATGAGGTTTGCAACAATGGCGCAGTGGCCAGGGCTCAGATAAACGGGTACTTCGACAACGATGGTACCGATGGAATCGATCAGGCAGGGGAAGTGTTGGCCGCAATCGAGATACGACATGTGGGCAACGATGGCCTGAAGGCGGCATTCTATGTCAGTCGTTGCCTGGATGACTCCTGCGATCTGGGCCATGAGCTGGTATTCGATCAAACGACCCTTGGTCCACCAACTCCAGGCCAGACCCACACCCTTTCGATCAGCTTCGACGGCAGCACTTTCGTCTTTGGTTTCGACGAACAATCCGCTACTGTGCCCATTTCACAATTTACACCCGTTGTCAGGCCTTCCCAGTACTTTCAACGCACCAGCAAACGCTTCAAAGGTATTGGTACGAGGGTAAGCCATCTTTCCGGACCGTACGAGGGTGGTTACATATCAGCAAGAATCGACAATGTATGGGTGAATGGTATGGCCTTCGATGACTTCTCCAATGGGAAAATCCACCCAGACAAACGTCCGTCTCAGCTCTTCAAGCGCACCGGCGGCGCTTTTAAAGGGTTCGGTACCGCTATAGAAATGAAAAAGCTATTTCGTGTCGAAGTTCAGAAACCACTGACCGAACTGGTCAGTATCAACACTGTTTCCCGTCGGTTGCTTCCCAGCCGTATCCATGTGTATCCGAGTGCGGACGAGGCATCCGTGGCGCAGTGGGAACGTCGCTTGGCCATCGGGGGTGATAAGGCATTGGAGGTGGCGTTACCGACGGAGAGTATCAGGATTGAGATTTTGGTCGAAGTGATTCGAGCGCCAGAGCGTAGCTTGGACGAAACAGTGCTCGGCCCGCTGTTGCGGAAACGCGGGGTCCTGGTCAGGGACGAAGCGGTACGCTACGTGTTAGCTTATTACGACATTAAAAAAAACGGATTTTGAAATCGTCCGGTTGATTGGCGAGAGAATCCGTCAGCTTTGTTTGAGGATGAGTGCAACGCATTTGTTTCCAGAAAAGGAAAATTCCTTTCGCCCCAGGCAATAGAGTTCATTAACATCAAGGAAAAACACTATGCCGATAATCCTGTTGGAAGATCGACGGACAGCGGGTTTAAGGGCCGCGGAAATTAACGGTTACCCAAAAATCGCGCCAAATTCTGGTCCAGATTCAAGGCACGGCAAGGGGCGCATAGTCGTTCTATGTAACCCTTGCCGTAACGCAGAAGATGGACCAAAAGTTCAGCAAGATTGGATAAGTACTTTTTCCGCGGACCTAAGGGTACGACACCCGAACGGGATGACGACCGATAAGGAAACTAATCCCCCAGGCTCACCGTCTTCTCAAACAGCAAGGGGCCTGTACTGTTTTGATGCCGCTGCACCTGTAAAGTCACCGAATCTCCTGGTTTTTTATCGAGTAAGGCGATCCTCACATCGGGCATCGAGTCCACCTCTGTCCCGTCTAACCTCAACAGCAGATCCTCTTTCTTCAAACCGGCCTTTGCCGCTGCCCCGTCTTCAACCAACCCAACTATCCGCATACCTTCATCGTCGGGTTTCAGCATCACGCCCATGAGACCAGACTTGGGAAGTGCCACAGGTCTGGGATAAACAACGAAATCCGCTATCCCCGGTTCGATCTTCAGATTGTTCCCAGGCAGCAGCGTTGAATAGGTGACCGGTTTACGCCGATAGACCCGCTGAGGTATGCCTGATCCGTACATCAAGTGACCCGAGCCTGCCAATACGACTATCTGGCAGTCGGGATGCGTGTCCAGGTAGCGGGCGGTACGATCTGCCATCCCCTCGTCCCATAACAACTGGACATCGATGAAACGTTCGAAATCCCGATCACCGCTGTGTGGATGAAGGGAAAAAATGGCTCGCAGACGTTCACGATAAAGGGTATCGGATCGGTCTATCTCTGCAGGAATTCTGGATGTCTCTCCAGCATTAAGACCTTCGATACCCACTTCAGAAACCCGATCGGTAATTTCCCTGGATAAATTCAAAGCAATCAGGGGAATTCCATTGTCTTTTGCAAATGCAAGAATCGGCCGGTAAAGACGATAGTCGTAACGCCAACGTTCGTACCATTCGCTCTCGAGTAACATCTGCTTTTCATCCAGATCACCCCGGATGAAGTCATCGAGAATCGGTTGAAACGGCTGCTGAAAAAATTCCAGCCCGATTGCCATGTCAGGGTTCAATGCGTGCAGGCCTTGAATGATTGCCAGCTGATTCAGATGATGACCGTATTGGTCATGGGTCTCGCCCACGTACACTATCCGGCTGTTGCTCAACTCCGGGAGAATCTGCTCCAGACTGGTCTTGGCCCTCAAGTCCACCACCTCGACTTTCCCGGGGTGATCCTTTTCCTGGGAATCGCGTGCTGCCCGCTCATGGTGAGAAACTGTATTGCAGGCGCCAAGCAATATCAAAACCGGTACTGACAACAACAAAAGCCGGTGTGTATTCGACATATGGTTCATCCCAGTGACATTGTTAAAAAAATCGGAAGTTCGAGGCATTGCAGGGTTGTGACAACCCCCTGCCAGGATAATTCACCCAACAGCATGTTCATTATTTTATTACTGAATTATTATTTTACGACTTATCGCTACAGAATAACTACTCATGTCCCATGAGTGGTCTGTTCTGGAAGACGCCGTCAATACCTTCCTCAAAACCATGACTTCTACCTGTCGTACGGAATTTGTAACTTTTTAGTTATTATGTATGACAGGAACATCTATTTAAACCTTCAATAAAATTAGTATGTTATAAAACTGTTCTGGTGGAACAAAATATATCTCGAAAACGGTTGCTTCCTGGTTGACCAACAGTCTACATTTCATTAATGTTACCGAAAATAGATTTACGTTTACGTAAACGTAAGATAGTCAGCCGGATGAACCGATACCCACAAAATCGGAAAATGACCGGACCAATCGAGGATAATCTGCCATGGCATTGAGTGATATTCTGGTTCATGTGGACCGGACGGCCCATTGCGAAAAACGTGTGAAGATAGCTTTGAAAATTGCCGGCCACCACGGCAGACAACTGACCGGACTATACGCACAAGCCAACGCCTACCTGGAAAGCCGTACCAGCGGTCTGGAAAAACGCCGGAAACGCCATGAAAAGGCCAGTGAGCAGCTGAGATCAAAGTTCCAGTCGATGGCCGACGAGGCCGGTGTGCAACTCAACTGGTTGACTACGCCTTTTGACCGATCCGAAGAATGGGTCACCAGCCAGCTGGTCTTCCACACCCAGCATTCCGATCTGATCGTTATCGGCCAGCACGACGAAACAACCCACGACGGCAGTATCCCCGCGGATCTGGCAGAACACCTGGTGATGGAAACCGGCAGGCCGGTTTTGATCATCCCCTACGCCGGAAATTTCAAGGCAGTGGGCAAGCGGGCGATCATCGCCTGGAACACGGCCCGTGAATCGGTGCGGGCGGTAAATGATGCCATCCCCCTGATACAGAATGCCAAGAAGGTAAAGGTGGTCGCCATCAATCCCCGGCAGAAGGGCAAACGACATGGCGATACACCCTCGACCGACATAGTGGGGCATCTGATGCACCATGGTATCGAAGCGGAGGCCGACCACTTTTCCACCGAAGGTGTGGATGAAGGGAATCTCCTGCTGAACATCGCCTCCGACGAACGGGCCGATCTGCTGGTGATGGGTGCCTATGGGCACTATCGCTTCCGGGAGTTGATCCTTGGAGGTACCACCAGGGAGGTCCTCGAACATATGACCATACCGGTACTCATGTCACACTGACGTACCAATGTAACAGGCAGGGGAAGGCGTCGACGGAACCTGGTGAAAACCGGCCAACCGTGACTGCCACTACCTTGACCTGATAACACATCAAGGCGCAATCCAGACGCTGCGATAACTATAACGCAGAGAGGAGTTGAGGGAATGTCACCATCCCCTGTTCAATCAGACGCCAGCGGCGACGGGCAACTCGATACCTTTCCCAAGCTGTTGCTGAATCATGCCCGGGTAAGGGGCAGCAAAATCGCAATGCGGGAAAAGGATCTCGGCATTTGGCAGGCCTGGACCTGGCAACAGGTTACCGATGAGATTCGGGCACTGGCCTGCGGGCTGGCAGCCCTGGGTTTTCAGCGAGGCGACAAACTGGCCATTATCGGCGACAACCGCCCACGGCTCTACATGGGGATGGCTGCCGCTCAGTGCCTGGGTGGTATCCCTGTGCCCCTCTACCAGGACTCCATCGCCCAGGAGATGGCCTTCGTACTGGATAACGCAGAGGTTCACTTTGCGATTGCAGAAGACCAGGAACAGGTGGATAAACTGCTGGAAATTCGAGAAGAGAACTCCACCATACAGCACATTCTGTTCGACGATCCCAGGGGTATGCGCCATTACGACTTTCCCTTTCTCAGCAGTATCGAAACCGCGCAGACAGCCGGTCGGGAATACGATAAGACCCACCCGGACTTTTTCGAGCAATCCGTTGAACAAGGCTCCGGTGCAGATATCGCCATCATGCTCTATACCTCGGGTACCACCGGCAACCCCAAGGGCGTGGTACTGACCAACGACAATGTCATCATTACGGCCCGCAACGGCATTATCAGGGAAGGACTGACCGATAAGGAAGAAGTAGTCGCCTATCTGCCGATGGCCTGGGTGGGTGACAATCTCTTCTCCTATGCCCAGTCATTCGTTGCCGGTTTTACGGTGAACTGCCCGGAAAACGGCGCCACCGTTATGACCGACCTGCGTGAGATAGGGCCCACCTATTACTTCGCACCACCCCGCATCTACGAAAACATGCTGACCCAGGTCATGATCCGGATGGAGGATGCCAGCAAGTTGAAACAGCGGCTTTTCCACTACTTCATGGCCCATGCCAGTCGGGTCGGCACGCAGATACTCGATGGAAAGGAGGTCAGAACTTCTGAGAAGCTAATCTACAGGCTGGGTGACTTCATGGTATACGGCCCCCTCAGAAATGTACTCGGACTCAGCCGTATCCGCCTGGCTTACACCGCCGGAGAAGCGATCGGCCCGGAGATTTTCGAATTCTACCGATCTCTGGGAATCAATATAAAGCAACTTTACGGGCAAACAGAGAGCATGGTCTTCATCTGTGTTCAACCCGATGGTGAAGTCTACCCTGATACGGTCGGGACGCCCGCGATCGACGTGGAAGTGAAAATCGATGATAACGGTGAAGTACTCTACCGCAGTCCCGGGGTATTTCACTCCTATTACAAGAGCCCGGAAGCGACCGCCAGCACCAAGACCGAAGACGGCTGGGTTTTTACCGGTGATGCCGGATACTTTGCCGAAAACGGACACCTTAAAATTATTGATCGTGCCAAGGATGTGGGCAAACTCAATGACGGCACGATGTTTGCGCCCAAGTACATCGAGAATAAACTGAAGTTTTTCTCGTTCATTAAAGAAGTGGTGGCATTTGGTGATGCCTGCGACTACACATCGATATTCATCAATATCGATCTGGAAGCAGTGGGCAACTGGGCGGAAAGGCGCAACCTGGCCTACTCGGGATACATCGATCTTGCCAGTCAGGACGAAGTCTATGATCTGATACAGGATTGTGTCGACAAGGTCAATGAAGACCTGTCGAAAGATCCACGGCTTGGTAAATCCCAGATCAAACGGTATTTAATCCTCCACAAGGAACTGGATGCCGACGATGGGGAACTCACCCGCACCCGCAAGGTTCGCCGAAGTTTCATCGCCGAACGTTATCAGCCGCTGGTGGATGCACTCTACTCCGATGTACCCGAATGCCATATCGAAACTCAGGTGAAATTCGAGGATGGTCGTACCGGTACGCTGGCAGCAGACGTGAAGATCCGCAATGCGAAGCAGTATTCACCCATCGCCAAGGCCAGCTGAGGATCAGGAGTCGAGAATGTACGAACGTAATATCGGAGAAGTCGTCCTCGAAGTTAAGAACATCTCGCTCTCATTTGGTGCCATGAGGGTATTGAATAACATCAGCTTCAACGTCAGGCAGGGAGAAATCAGGTCCATCATCGGTCCCAACGGTGCGGGAAAGAGTTCAATGTTGAATGTCCTGAATGGCTTTTACCATCCCCAGGAAGGGACCATCACTTACCGCGGTGAAACCCGTTCACAAATGAAGGTTCACAAAGCCGCGGAACAGGGGATCGCCAGAACCTTTCAGAATATCGCCCTGTTCAAGGGTATGAGTACCCTGGACAACATCATGACCGGCCGAAATCTGAAGATAAAGGCCAACATACTGCAGCAGGCGATCTATTGGGGAAAGGCCCAGCGGGAAGAGATCGAACACCGGAAAAAAGTTGAGGGAATCATCGATTTTCTGGAAATCCAGGCGATTCGCAAAACCCCTGTGGGCCGCCTGCCCTATGGAATGCAGAAACGAGTGGAACTGGGCCGGGCGCTGGCCGCAGAACCGGAAATACTGCTGCTTGATGAACCCATGGCCGGGATGAACGTGGAGGAAAAGGAAGACATGTCCCGGTTCGTTCTCGATATCAACGATGAATTCGGTACCACTATCATTCTTATCGAGCACGATATGGGTGTAGTCATGGATTTGTCGGATCGGGTTATCGTGCTCGATTACGGCTTGCAGCTGGCAGATGGTTCACCCGATGAGGTGCGCAGCAACCAGAAAGTTATCGATGCCTATCTTGGCGTTGCACATTAGGGCTCGTCAGAGCCCTTAACAGAGGAGACATGGGATGCGCATCGAGCGTGATGTAATGTACATTTTCATCGCCACACTGTTTCTCATGGTGGCGATTCCATGGGTTACCGGGCAACTGTCCGAAGAGATTTTCTTCGAGTGGCCTTTCTTTTTCGAAGTCGCCATCGGTGGACTGCTTGCCGGGGTGATGTATTCTCTGGTCGCGCTGGGTTTCGTGCTCATATTCAAGGCATCGGGGGTCTTCAATTTTGCCCAGGGCGCCATGGTGCTCTTCTCGGCACTGACCCTGGTCGGTTTGAACGAACTGGGACTTCCCATGTGGCTCGCCATTGTCATGACGCTGGTGGTCATGCTGATACTGGCTGTTGTCATCGAGCGGGTGGTGCTTCGTCCCCTGGTGAATCAGGAACACATCATCCTGTTTATGGCCACTATCGGAATCACTTACTTTCTCGACGGCTTCGGGCAGACCATCTGGGGATCGGAAGTCAAGATCCTGGACTTGGGCATTCCCAGCGAACCCGGATTTTATTTCGACGGAAAAATTCTGATCAACGACTTTGATCTGATCGCTGCATTGATTGCCGGTGTGCTGGTGATCACCCTGGCGCTTTTTTTCCAGTACACCCGCATAGGACGTGCCCTGCGGGCTGTGGCCGACGACCACCAGGCAGCACTGAGTGTGGGTATTCCTCTGAAGCACATCTGGGTCATCGTCTGGGCAGTAGCCGGTATCGTCGCACTGGTGGCCGGCATCATGTGGGGCAGCAAGCTGGGTGTTCAGTTTTCCCTGGCGTTGATTGCACTGAAAGCACTGCCGGTTCTGATACTCGGTGGGTTTACTTCTGTCCCTGGTGCCATTGTCGGGGGATTGATTATCGGAGCCGGTGAGAAAATCGCGGAAGTCTTCATTGCCCCGCTGATAGGTGGAGGCATCGAAGACTGGTTTGCCTATATGCTGGCACTGGCTTTCCTCGTATTTCGTCCTCAGGGACTGTTCGGCGAAAAGATCATCGAGAGGGTATGAAACTATGATTTATCGCGAAGCAGGCGAGTTCAAAACCTCGTATCAGAAAGACCAGGCCATCTTGTCCATACGCCAGGACAACTGGTTCATGTGGGCCATCATGGCCATCGCTTTTCTGGTCATACCGGTCATTTCCAGCGAGTACTGGCTGGGCACCATCATGCTGCCCTTTCTGATCCTGTCACTTGCGGCGCTGGGGCTGAACGTGCTCACCGGCTATGCAGGCCAATTGAGTCTGGGTACCGGTGGTTTCATGGCGACCGGCGCTTTTGCCGCCTACAAAATCGCCATCGCTTTTCCTGAACTGCACATCGTCGTCGTCATGCTGATGTCCGGTCTGATTGCTGCAGGAGTCGGTATCCTCTTTGGTATACCTTCGTTGCGTATCAAGGGGTTTTACCTTGCGGTAGCCACCCTCGCCTCCCAGTTTTTTCTGATCTGGATGTTCAATAAATTCGGGTGGTTTACCAATTACAGCTCATCCGGAGTTATCTCAGCCCCCCCCATGACGGTGTTCGGTGATAATTTCGTCACCGGCCCCTACGCCACACCGGTCGCCAAGTATCTGTTTACCCTTTCCCTGGTGGTGTTCTTTGCGCTGATGACCAAAAACCTGGTTCGTTCCAACATCGGGCGTGAATGGATGGCGGTCAGGGACATGGATATTGCCGCCGAAATCATCGGTATCAAGATGCTCCCCACCAAGCTCAAAGCCTTTGCCTACAGTTCATTTCTCTGCGGTATCGCTGGTGCACTCTGGGCATTCGTTCACACCGGCTCGGTTGAACCCCTCGCCTTCGATGTAAACCGTTCGTTTCAGATTCTCTTTATGATTATTATTGGCGGGCTGGGATCCATCATGGGCGCTTTTCTGGGGGCTGCATTCATCGTGCTGCTGCCGATATTTCTAAGCAACGCACCTGCCATGTTCGGATTCAACATATCGGTCGATCTCATCTCGCACATCGAATTCATGGTTTTCGGTGCGCTGATCATCTTCTTTCTCATCGTCGAACCCCATGGACTCGCGCGTCTATGGCAGATATTGAAAGAAAAACTGCGGCTCTGGCCGTTTCCTTATTAGTCATAGTAAACCACCAATAAAGTACTTTGTTATCCGCAAGCGATAGCTGTTTTGTTCCAACTGGAGGATTAAGAAGAGTGAATATAAGAAAAGCTAGCACCCATATCATTGCCACTGCCCTGATAGCCGGTAGTCTGGCAGGCGCCTCAACGGCGTTTGCGGCAGACAGTCAGTTTATCGGATCTCTGGTGTACCGAACCGGCCCCTACGCACCGGGGGGAATTCCCTGGGCGGATGGATTCGCAGACTACATCAACCTGCTCAATGAGCGGGATGGGGGGATCAACGGTGTCAAACTGTCATTGGAGGAGTGCGACACCGCCTACAATACCGATAAGGGTGTTGAGTGCTACGAGCGCCTGAAGAACAAGGGAAGCACCGGCATGCCGGCAGTCATGCCATTGTCCACCGGTATCACCTACGCACTCCTCGATCGGGTTGTCGCCGACAAGATACCGTTGATTACCTCCGGTTACGGCCGGGCCGATGCTGCCGACGGCAGAATTTTCCCCTATGTGTTCGTACCGCCTGCAACCTACTGGGGTGGTGCCGACATCGCTATCAACTACGTCGCCAGCCAGGAAGGGGGCTACGGCAAGCTGAAAGGGAAGAAGATCGCGTTGGTCTATCACGATTCGGCGTATGGTAAGGAGCCTATAAGGACGCTGGAGGCGCTGGCATCGGAACATGGCTTTAAGTTTTCCAAGTTTCCTGTCCCCCATCCCGGACTTGAGCAAAAAGCAACCTGGCTGAAAATTGGTCGACAACTGCGTCCTGACTATGTACTGATGTGGGGTTGGGGTGTTATGAATGCCACCGCGATCAAAGAGGCCGCCGCAGTGGGTTTCCCACGTGACAAGTTCATTGGTGTCTGGTGGTCTGGAAATGATGCAGACATGATCCCTGCCGGTAAGGCCGCGAAGGGTTACAAGTCTCTCCAGTTCAACGGTGTGGGCTCCGATTTCGGTGTACACCAGCAGATCAAGAATGAGCTGTACGCCAAGGGTAAAGGTTCTGCCAAATCAGCAGAGCAGACCGGTGAAGTGGCTTACAACCGAGGACTGCAAAGCGCATTGATTCTGACAGAAGCCTTGCAAGCCGCCATGAATCATTACGGCAACAAACCGGTGACCGGTGAACAGGTGGCCTGGGCCCTGGATCGTCTGAGTATCACCGAGGATCGGTTGAAAGAGATCGGGGCAGACGGGCTGTTCGATCCTATCGAACTTAGCTGTGTGGATCACCTGGGCAAAGGTCGCGCCAAGGTTACCCAATGGGACGGAAAGCAGTGGAAGGCCATCAGCGACTGGATCTCGCCGAATTCCAAGATGTTGCGCGCCATGTATGAGGCTTCGGCAGCTCAGTACGCCAAAGAGAAGGGCATCACGCCAAGACCTTGCGGCTGAACCATGGCCCTTTGATCTACCCAGATGCAGTCGGGATGTACCCCATCCCGGCTGCCTTCCGGAAACCACACTAACCCATGGGCACGGCATGACAGATTCAACCGAGAATTTCTTACAGGTCAACAACGTCGAAGTGATCTACGATCACGTTATTCTGGTGCTCAAGGGGGTTTCCCTCGAAGTCCCCAAAGGCAGTATCGTTGCTCTGCTCGGGGCAAACGGTGCTGGAAAATCCACGACCCTCAAAGCCATCTCCAACCTGCTGGGCGCGGAGCGTGGCGATGTCACCAAGGGCAGTATCGAGTACAAGGGCGAGGTGGTGGATTCCCTGAATCCCGCCGATCTGGTGAAGCGCGGGGTGATCCAGGTCATGGAGGGCCGCCACTGTTTCGAGCATCTGTCCATCGAGGAAAACCTGTTGACCGGTGCGTATACCCGCAAAGACGGGCGCAAGGCGATCGCCAGGGATATGAAGATGGTCTATGACTACTTCCCCAGACTGTACGAACGCCGATCCAGCCAGGCTGGATACACCTCGGGCGGTGAACAGCAGATGTGCGCCATTGGCCGTGCACTGATGGCCCGGCCGGAAATGATCCTGCTCGATGAACCCTCCATGGGACTGGCTCCCCAACTGGTCGAGGAGATTTTTGAAATCGTCAGGAAACTCAATCAGAACGAGGGGGTAAGCTTACTCCTGGCCGAACAGAACACCAACGTGGCATTGCGCTATTCCGACTACGGTTACATCATGGAAAACGGACGTGTGGTGATGGAAGGGAATGCCGGGGAACTGAGCGAAAACGAAGACGTCAAGGAGTTCTATCTCGGACTGTCCAGCGAGGGCCGTAAGAGCTTCCGGGACGTCAAACACTATCGGCGGCGCAAGCGCTGGCTGACTTAGGTTAGATAGGACCTAGGACCCAGGTCCTGAATTCTGGGTTCTCGGTCCTCAGTACTCAACACCTGTTAAGTGGCACCAATCATGACTGAATACTACGATTCACTGGAAACCCGCAATCCTGACCAACGGGAAAAAGAGCTGATTCGGCAACTGGCGGATCAGGTAGCCCACGCCAAATCCAATACCGCCGCTTATGCGCGATTGCTGGAGGATATCGACCCGGAAACCATCGACAGTCCCCAGGAAGTGGCCCGTTTGCCGGTAACCCGCAAATCCGAACTGCTGGAACTCCAGAAACAATCGCCCCCGTTCGGAGGTTATACCGCCATCAGCGGATCTGACTTAACCCACATCTTCGCGTCACCCGGCCCTATCTATGAACCGGGGTCATTACGACGGGATTTCTGGCGCCTGGCCCGTACGCTGCATGCAGCGGGGTTTCGCGGGGGCGATCTGATCCATAACTGTTTCTCATACCATCTCACGCCGGCAGGGGCGATGCTGGACAGCGGTGCCAACGCCCTGGGTTGCAGCGTCATACCCGGTGGCGTGGGACAAACCGAGCTGCAGGTACAGACCATGGGCGACCTGCACCCTGATGGCTATGTGGGTACCCCTTCGTTCCTGAAGATCATCCTGGAAAAAGCCGAAGAACTGAACGTGGACATCAGCAGCCTGGGAAAGGCCCTCGTTGGGGGCGAAGCCCTGCCCCCACCACTACGAGACGGCTTTTCAAGGCGTGGCATTCAAGCCTTCCAGTTTTATGCCACCGCGGATCTAGGGGTCATCGCCTACGAGTCCGAAGCCCGGGAGGGATTGATCGTGGACGAGGGAATATACCTGGAGATCGTGAGACCCGGGACCGGGGATCCAGTGGCTGATGGAGAGGTCGGTGAAGTGGTCGTTACCAATCTCAATCCCGATTATCCGCTGATCCGGTTCGCAACCGGGGATCTTTCGGCCATCATGGCAGGTCAGAGTCCCTGTGGCAGAACCAACCGCCGAATCAAGGGCTGGATGGGTCGTGCGGATCAAACCGCCAAGGTTCGTGGGATGTTCATCCATCCATCCCAGATCAGCCTGATCATCAAGCGTCATCCTGAAGTCGAAAGAGCACGCCTTGTCGTAGACTGGGTGGATAACGCCGACAGCATGACCCTCCGATGCGAAGTCACTAGCCCTCCGGAGGCCCTCGGCGAGGCACTGGCAGACAGTATTAGAGATATCTGCAAAGTCCGGGGCGAAGTGGAATTGTTGCCACCAGAAAGCCTGCCTAATGACGGTAAAGTCATCGATGATATTCGAAAGTATGATTGAACCGGATAGACGAAAATCCGTACCTGAAAAAAACGCAAGTACTCGTCGTGGACCAGGGTAAATTCCTCTCTGGAATTCGTGTACTGGATCTCTCCCAGTATATCCCTGGTCCATTCGCCACTCGACAACTCGCAGACCTGGGTGCCGATGTCATCAAAGTCGAGCCGCCCGGCGGTGACCCCATGCGCCGTTTCATGTACCGGGGATCTCAACCGACTTCCCCGTTCTATCGCCACCTCAACAGAGGCAAGCGGGTCTGCCGGCTGGACCTGAAGCATCAAACAGGAGCAGAGACACTGAGGAAACTGTTACAGGAATCCGATGTGTTGCTCGAATCCTTCAGACCCGGGGTGCTGGAAAGGCTTGGCTTCGGACGTCAGGCTCTCGAGGCCATCAACAACACCCTGATTCACTGCGCCCTGTCCGGCTTCGGCCAGACCGGCCCCTACCGAAACCGTGCCGGGCATGACCTGACCTACTGTGCCGTCAGCGGATCACTGAGCCTGTCTGGAAGCACTGCCGCCCCCATGATGACCTTTCCTCCGCTGGCTGATCATGCCGGTGCCTTACAGGCTGTCAACAGCATACTGGCAGCACTGGTTGGACGGAACAGGTCGAACAAGGGAGTATTCATCGACGTCAGTCTGCTTGAATCCGCACTGTCCTGGCAGTATCTGGGACTTTGGGAACATCAACCCGAGCGGGGCCGATTAATGCTCAATGGTGGTGCTGCCTGCTACAACATCTATGAGACGGCTGACGGAAAATTTGTCGCCCTGGCCCCTCTGGAAACCAAGTTCTGGCAGGCATTCTGTCATGGGGTAAAGCACCCGGAGTGGCTGGACCGTCAGAACGACCCCTTGCCCCAGACCGAGCTGATTGAAGAGTTACAAACAATGTTCGGCACTCAATCCCTGGAGTTTTGGCAGAAGCGACTCGCAAGCATCGACTGTTGTTTCGAGGCCATCCCCCCTATGGATAAGGTAGCGGAACACCCCCAGGTCAAAGCACGTGGACTGATCGATACCAACGGTCTCTCATACCCGGCCTGGATCAACGATGGCCCTGTTTCCTGTGCAGCGAAACCTGAAGAGATGGGGGATGCCCCCTGCTGGCACAACTCCGACAATTCTTAAGGTTTCCTGAAGTATCTACTCACCCCCCACGGGCGATCTGTTGCAGAAGACGCCGTAAATAGCTGCCTGTAGGCTTGGCTTTGGCATCCATGCCAAAGACACTTTCTCCACAGACCGCCCATGGGGGGCAATCTCTGGGGGGTGAGCAGTTACCCCTGAAGTTTCTTAAAGTTTATCGAGGATTCCCCTCGACTGTTGACAGGAGGTACTGACCTTCATCTCCATTCGTCACTCCCGCAACCACATGAAGAACCCACTGTGATCACCATTCGGAATCTCTGATTGTCAGGATTCAGGTAAACGCAGAAAGACCTCTCGATAGTGCCTCAGCTCTTTGATCGAATCCCGGATGTCTTCCAGTGCCAGGTGTTTACCTTGCTTGATCACACCTTCTGCCACTTTGGGAGCCCAGCGTCTGGCTAACTCCTTGAGGGTGCTGACATCCAGGTTCCGGTAGTGAAAATAGTTTTCCAGGCGGGGCATGTAGCGAGCCAGAAATCGCCGATCCTGGCAAATGCTGTTCCCACATATGGGTGAGGTATTTGCCGGTACATGCAGTGCCAGGAAGTCCAACGTTGTCTGTTCCGCCGTCTCAGTGCTCACATGGCTGTTCTTAACTCTTTCGGTCAGGCCCGATTTGCCATGTTGGGTGGTATTCCACTCATCCATACCGGCCAGGGTGTCATCTGTCTGATGTATGGCAATCACGGAGCCCTCGGCAATGATATCCAAAGACCCATTGGTGATGACCGTGGCAATTTCGATAATCTTATCATTTTCCGGATCAAGTCCGGTCATCTCGAGGTCTATCCAGATAAGATTCTGTGGATCCTGATGCATACCCCCCCCTTTAGGAGTCCCTTTCTGTGCGGCTATTCTAGCAGAGGGGCTGCTGAGCCTGTATCCTTACCGCATGCATTACTTTACCTTGATTTTTCTGTTTGCCCTGGGTTTAGGGTTGGCACTCCAGCTATGGCTGCTCAATCGACATGCCCGGCATGTGGGGTTGCATCGTAACCAGGTACCCCAACCTTTTTCAGACCGGGTGTCCCTGGTGGAACATCAGAAAGCTGCCGATTACACACTGGCCAAGATCGGAATCGGTCGACTCGATCTTTTCGTCAGCAGTCTGCTCCTCATGCTGATGACACTGGGTGGAGGGCTGAGTCTGATGGACCGGCTCTGGCAAAACACCGGCCTTGGCCCCATCACAGCCGGAATCGGGCTCATACTTTCCACTATTTTCCTCATCAGCCTGGTGGATCTGCCCTTCTCCCTGTGGCGGACTTTCGTGCTCGAGGAACGATTCGGTTTCAACAGAACCACACTGAAGCGATTCTTCCTGGACCAACTACTCCAGGCTGCTGTGGCCATGGCGCTCGGTATCCCGCTGATCTGGACGATTCTGTGGCTGATGCAGGAGGCTGGCACACTCTGGTGGTTCGTCGCCTGGCTGGTATGGATAGGCTTTACCTTACTCATTACCTGGCTCTATCCCACGCTTATCGCCCCCCTGTTCAATAAATTCGATCCCCTGGAAGAAGGGGATCTGAAAAGTGGAATTATGGGTCTGCTGGAACAATGCGGCTTCACCAGCAAGGGAATCTTTGTTATGGACGGTTCAAAACGCTCTGGCCACGGCAATGCTTACTTCACCGGGTTTGGTAAAAACAAACGCATCGTATTCTTTGACACCCTGCTCAAGAGTCTGAGTAAGGAAGAGATGATCGCTGTACTGGCCCACGAACTGGGCCATTTCAAACGGCACCATATTATCAAACAACTGGGGCTTTCCCTGCTGCTGAGCCTGGCTGGAATGGCATTGCTGGGTTGGCTGATGCAGCAAATGTGGTTTTTTCAAGCCCTTGGGGTAAACCGGGCAACCGATGCACTAGCCTTGCTGCTTTTTCTGCTTACAGCCCCAGTATTCACTCAGTTCCTTCAACCGCTGACAGCCAATCTCTCCCGCCGCTTCGAGTTCGAGGCCGATAACTACGCGGTTTCACAGACCGGAGCTGAACCTCTTATACTGGCGCTGGTCAAACTGTATCGAGAGAACGCCAGCACCCTGACCCCGGACCCGCTCTACTCAGCGTTTCACGACAGTCATCCTCCGGCACCTGTCAGGGTAGCCAACTTATCGTCTAAAACCCGTTCCTGAGGAATTCGTGAATGAAACACAAACTGTTGCTTCCAGTGTCAGCCATGTTGCTTTTGTCTGCTGGTCCTTCAATGGCCTTCGATGGAGCGGCCGGCAAAGAACTAGCCGACGAAAACTGTTACTCCTGTCATGGAAACGATGTCTATACCAGAGACAACCGTATGGTCAAATCAAGGCCTAACCTTTCCAAGCAGGTACGGCGTTGTGAGTTGACGCTGGGGCTCAAATGGTTCGATGAAGATGTTGAGGACGTGGCCGGTTATCTCAACCAACAGTTCTATAAGTTCAAGTAGTGGATAAATGCCGTAAGGCAGATCTTCAATTGAAGTACCTGCTCGTGCCCCATTGGGCGATCTGTTCCGGAAGACGTCGTAAATACCTCCCTGTAGACTTGGCTTTGGCATCCCTGCCAAAGACACTTCCTCCACAGTCCACCCATTGGGGGGAATCGTTGGGGGGGTGAGCAGTTTCCAATTGAAATCTGAAGCATCGTCAGACAGGAGTTCGGCTGTCGGATACAGGTATCCCGCCCCTCCCACCCTGGGAGGGACAGACCCCATGCAGATTCTGAAGTGCGGATGAGAATTCTCCCTGCAATTCCTGAAGCTGTTCTATCTCCCCTTGTGTACCTCCATGATGAGTCATTGCCTGCTCCAACAGGGAATAAGCACACTGATGCAACCTTTGATGGAGCTTTTCAACAACTTTCACTTCTTCCAAATGATCCCATGCTGCCAATCCGGAGCTGTTGAGCCAACGTCCAAAATTGCATTCGTTGTCGCCTAACCATAGTTGATCGTTAGGTTTTTTATTGGGCTGACCCAAACTCGCAAGGATTCTTTCCACCCACTTCTGATGAAACAGGTCAGCGGAGAGCAAGGAAAGATCACGGGAAAAAACTTCTGATTCAATCTCCTGCCAGGTCGGCTCCATACTGAATCCGGTAATCCATTCCTTAAACCTGACAGCCGTCATGGGTTTTGCTATCCCATCACCCTGCATTTTGGAGCAGCCCATCCCCAGTAACAGCCTGCCATGCTCTGCGCTTTCCACCCCCTGAGCAACCACGGAACGGTTGAAAGCCCGGGCAAGCCCCATCACCCCCTCGACGATTGCCAGATACTCGGAATCCTGTAACATCTCACTGACAAACATCTGGTCGATTTTCACCACCTGCACTGGTAGCTTTTTAAGAAAAGTCAGTGACGAACTACCGGTACCGAACTTGCCGAGTGCGAAATGAACGCCCAGTTCCCGGTAGGATTCAATCGTCTCGTTCACCAGTTCCAGATCAGAAAATGCGACATTTTCTGAAATCTCCAGTTCGAGACGACTCGGATCAATCTCCGGTGCATTTTGCAGGGTAGTGCCGAACCACTGGAAAAATGCTGGTTCAAGCAGAGCCAAAGCACCCAGATTGATATTTACGGAGACATCCAATCCTTCCGAAATCCATGCCTGCATCTGTCGAATAACATTCGATACCACCCACTGGTCTGTCTCTATTGCGAGGTGGGTCATTTCGATCTGGGGCAGAAACCGCTCCGGAAGCAGAAAACCATACCGGGGATGCTGCCAGCGCACCAACGCTTCAACACCGGTGACCCTACCCAGATGGACATCCACTTTGGGCTGATAAAGCAGACAAAGCTCATCACTCTTCAGCGCACCACGCAGTTCGTTCATCAGTTGCCGATGGGACTTTGCCTGTCTTTCCTCCAACTGGTCGAAAAAACGGTAACTGTCCTTTCCAGACTGCTTCACGCCGTACATTGCGTAATCCGCATTTCGCAGCAGATTGTCGGCATCCTTCCCGTTTACCGGATAAATCGCCACCCCGATACTGGAGGAAACACGAAAGCTGTGTTCAGCGACACTGAAAGGTAACCTGAGCTGGGATTGCACCCGGGTCAGAATTTCCTCGACCTCGGTAACACTGTTACAACCTGCCAGTACCAGCACAAACTCATCACCACCCAGTCTGGCCACTGTATCGATTGATCTGACCGCCAGCGATAAACGCCGGGCAACCTCGATAAGCAGCTGATCACCCGTTTCATGCCCGTAGGTATCATTGATCGGCTTGAACCTGTCCAGATCCAGAATGCAGATAGCAACCAGCTGTTTCCGACGTTTAGCCAGCTCAAATGCTGAAGTGATCCGTTCGGCAAGCAGCAGGCGATTAGGAAGACCGGTAAGAATATCGTGGCGGGCCTGCCAGGCAAGGTGTTCCTGGTGCTCCTTGAAATGGCTGATGTCTGAGAATACCCCGACATACTGGGTTACCTCCCCATGCTCATTGTATACCGTACTGATGGCAAGGGTTTCATACAGGGGCTCACCGTCTGATCGACGATTGATAATTTCCCCTTCCCAGAATCCATTCTCCTCGAGCGCCCTCCACATCTCACGATAGAAAACCCAGTCGTGTTTTCCCGACTTGAACATGCTGGGATTCCTGCCCAGCACCTGCTCTCGAGGATATCCCGTCATTCGGGTGAAGGAAGCATTGACGTTGAGAATTTTTCCAGCAGCATCGGTGATCAATACGCCATCGTGTGTATTGTCGAATACGCTGGCTGCAAGACGCAGGGATTCTTCGGTCTGGCGCTGGCTGGTCACATCTTCTCCAGAGGAGAGAATGCCACTGACAAGCCCGTCAGCTTCCTTCAACCGCACATTGTGCCAGGCAATACGTCTATGTTCACCACGTCGGGTAATGATCGTATTCTCAACATACTTGATGAGTTCCTGTTCCTCGTTTTTTAACCCCAGAAACAGAAGGCGCACCTGTTCCCGCTCAGGCTCAGGGACGAACTCCTCCACCCAATCGAGACCCAACACATCTTCCTGGCGACAACCCAGGATTTCACAGCCTCGATTGTTCAGCAGTGTGACCCGACCGTTATGATCCAGCCCCAGAAGCATGACGCCCACCACTTCGAGATACAGATCCGCACGCAACAGTGCCCGCTCAAGTTCGACCTCCACCCGCTTGCGCTCAGTTACATCCTGGGCAATTCCCTGGAGACGTAACACTTGACCGTCCTCACCTAGAACAGGTCTGGCACTGCACTCGATCCATCGTTCCTCCTGGGTATCAACTTTGTGGATACGATACTCCATGTGATGACCGACCCCTTCACAAAGGGCTCTGTTGATCGAAAAGAGGACTTTGTCCCGATCCCGGGGATCAAGCATGTCGGACAAGGATTTCGGGCCGGCACTGCAGGACATGTCCAACCCGGTCATACGATACAGCTGTTCCGACCAATGGGCCTCCTGTGATTGTGCATCCATACTCCAGTAACCCAGTCGCGCATGATCCTGTGCATCTTTGAGCTGATGCTCAGTTCGCTGCAGCGCATCCTCGATTTCCTCACTGCTCCCCAACTCAGTCAGGGTACCCACATAACCCGTCAGTTCCCCAGTGCCGTCCTGTTCCGGTGCAGCGCGCACAATCACCCAATCAGCAGCTGTCTTGGATGAACTCAAGCGCGTTTTGCACTCGAATACTTCCTGATTCTCAATCGCCTGGTGCCACTCTTCCTCGACCCTGTCCCGGTCATCCGGATAAACTGCATTAATCCATCCCCCCACCATGCGCTCTGGTGAGATAACCCCGGTGATGTCCCTCCATCGATCATTGACAAAAATACAATTACCTTCGAGATCAGTACGAAAAATCCCTACCGGCGCCAACTCGGCCAACGTTTGGTACTGTCGCTGACTGGTAGTCAGTTTCCCCTGGGCTCTCTGGTACATGAGAAAGCCACCGGTCAGGGTAGCCAGCGCCATAAGCACCCATAACAAACCCGCCTCCCGGAACAGGTCACTGGTGACCTCGTCATAGGCTGCTGCCAGATCGTACTCAACATAGACCGAACCAGAGAGATACTCTGGCTGATGTGGGATATCGATCGGAAAAAGGCCATGAAGAAGGGTATTGTTCCGGCTTGCCCAGATCTCCATCTTTTTTGCGGACTGCCGATTTTCCAGGATCTTATCGACAGGTGCCCCGATAGAATTCAGGGGTGTATCAGGCCATTGGGAACTATTGGACGCCACAAACCCACCGTCCGGGCCCAGAAATGCTGAGTTAATGAGTCTGGAATCACCGGGGCGTAATTCGAGATATCTTTCCAGAGTGGCCGGGGCTCTGTCGTCCAACCCCAACACTAATTGCTCCAGCCGATGCCCCTCAGTAACCAGTTCGGCACGCCCCCGCGCCAATACATCGCCTCTGTGTTGTTCCAGCGTAACCAGGAGCCAAGGGGCCATCGCCAATGTATAAAGCACCAATATCGTCAGCGGCAAAGCCAGGCGAAACGAGCGGTGCTGAGAAACCAACCCCATGAATTCAGACTCCTTCAGAACCCCGGACTTGCGATCAATTAAGCGATGTCCCCCATCGACTATCGCAAGCAACCGATACCCCTATCGGCTAATATACATGGACTCTAACACCATACGTCGGCTGAATGTATTATTACTGTAGCCAGATTTCCGATAGCACTTTTTCACTAAAAAAACAGCGGAACAACTGCTCGATTACTAACCAGAGGGAGTGCACCAATCCAGTTGCCCCCATCAGGTCTTATGCCGCCCCAAGCATATCAGTACCAGAACTGACATGCTGGGGATTGATTATCAGATCGGGTAGGTGATCTGAGAGCGGATTGAAGCCTGTTACCCCTGGCTATCTGGAATTCCCTTCCCTGTTTCAAAAGTTCCTTCCCCCCAGCTCTATCCATCCGATTGACCGAAAAATCACAATACTTCCATCGACTCGGCGGTATCGGATTCATCGAGATCGTCATCGTCCTTGTTAAACGTCACCGGCTGACAAAGGCCAGCGCCCACCTTGCCAGGAAACTCTGCACCGTCCGCCGGCACTGACAAGTGCCACCAGAGGATACAGTTCCCTGTCAGGTGCATCCCTGCACCCTCGCTCCCGCTCCATCGGAAGTACCAGCGATCCGGTCACAGCGCCCCTGCTGGAGCCTGCAGCCTTTATCCATACCCGGTACCGTTAATTACGATTGATGCAATTCAAATCTTCAAAAGCAAGTTTCAAACGTTCCACCATGGACTGCTCACCTGCCCTGACCCAGGCCCTTGGGTCATAGTATTTCTTATTGGGCTTGTCATCCCCATCAGGATTGCCTATCTGACCCTGAAGATAGCCGCGATGCTTCTCCTCATAACGCCTCACACCATCCCAGGTGGCCCACTGGGTATCGGTATCGATATTCATTTTAATGACACCATAGGAAATAGCCTCCCGGATATCTTCCCGGCTGGATCCTGAGCCACCATGGAATACGAAATTCACGGGACGTTCCGCAGTACTGTATTTTTCCTGGATATAGGTCTGGGAGTTAGCCAGAATCCCCGGTGTGAGTTTGACGTTTCCGGGCTTGTATACCCCGTGAACATTGCCAAAAGAAGCGGCCACAGTAAACTTGTCGCTGATCGCCGACAATCGCTCGAATGCCTGGGCGACCTCCTCAGGCTGTGTGTAGAGTGCGGAGTTGTCTATGCTGGTGTTATCGACACCATCCTCCTCACCCCCGGTCACCCCCAACTCGATCTCCAGGGACATTCCAATTTTACTCAGGCGGGCCAGGTACTGCTCACAGGTCGCCAGATTCTGTTCAAGGGGTTCAGATGAGAGATCGAGCATGTGGGAACTAAACAGGGACTTTCCGGTTTCTGCATGAAACTTTTCACCGGCATCCATCATGCCATCCACCCAGGGTAACAACTTACGGGCCGCATGATCGGTGTGAAGTATGACCGGAACACCATAAAGTTCAGCCATAACTCTGACATGATGGGCACCTGCCACCGCACCCATGACCATCGCCGCATCTGACGGACACCCCTTCCCTGCATTGAAACCGGCACCACCGCTGGAAAACTGGATCATCACCGGAGAATTCACCGCCGCCGCAGCTTCCAGAACGGCGTTCACTGAACTGCTGCCCACCACATTGACAGCCGGTAACGCATAGCCACCCTCCTTAGCCAGCTGCAGAACCTTCTGCACGTCATCTCCCGTCACCACACCCGGCTTCACCACATCCAATACACCCGTCATACCCACGCTCCTCATTTGCTCTTCAGCTGTCTATTTAGAAAATAATAACTACCTGGCAGATCCCTATAATCCTGGTGCCCCCCCCTTTTCCGAGTTCAGATACCCACAATACCCGGAGCTGTACACAGCCACTTCGCTCCTCAGCAAATGCCGGAATCTCACGAAGCAGCAGGCTGGCCAGATGGCAGAGAGTAACCAGAGACTCTCAGGGTCTGGCATCTGTAACGACCATACAGGCCCGTTCCGGACACCTGAAACAATCCGTAATACAGCTGACGTCTGAGTCCTCGCAAGAATCAGCAAGACCCACAGAATCAGGCGCCTACGAAACCATCGTCAGGTCAGTAGATGCAGGGCCAGGCAACCCCATTAAAGATCCATTCGAAAAACTATCTCGCCATACTGACAGGTCTAACCGTATCAATGGGTTAGCGGTATCGGGATTAGTACGCCGGAGTTGAATCCACCGTCTTTTATACTCCAATGTGGGAGGATGTCAATTTGCCCCTGCTTCCATGGTCTGATGGCCGTTCGGTCCACTATCGCCAGGTTTTATTACAGAACCGGGACGGTATATCAATTCGACGCGGGTCCCCTCTCCGGGTTCGCTTTCGACCCGGATCGATGCCCCCAGTCTTTTCGCCCGCTCTTCCATGATGGACAGGCCGATATGCTCCCCCGGATTCCCATCAGGCTTGACGGCATCAAATCCCATTCCGTCATCTTCCACCAGCAATCTGTACTCACCTTGAGTGTTACAACTGAGTAACACTCTGACATTGTGCGCACGGGCATGTTTACGAATATTCGCCAGACACTCCTGCACGATACGCAGCATTTGCATCTCTTCCCCCGCGCTTAACGCAACCTGGCGACAATCCCGCTGGAAGAATATCGGTACTCCGGTCTCCTGCCTGAACCGCTGGGTGAGCTTCATAAGCGCTGGAACCAGCCCCCGTTGATCCAGCGGAGCTCTGAAGCTGTTGAGTAATTCCCGCAGCTCGATATGCGCTTCATCCAGGCCGGTGCGGATGCGATCAAGTTCGCTCCGGGCACGACTGTCTGCCTTTACCGTCTCCAGGGTTTCATCCAGCATGCGCACCTGATACCTCAGGCTTGCCAATGTCTGAGCGAGAGAATCATGCAGCTCATTCGCCAGCGTGGTGCGCTCTTCAATAATCGAAAGCCGATAAGCCTCTTCGTCCGAGCGCTGCTTGGCGATAGCAGTAGCCAGATGATTCCCGATAGTCCGCAACAGGACTTTTAGGTCCTTTCTGATCCCCTGCCCCACCCGGAGGACATAGATCCGAAACACCCCTAGCTGGGTGCCATGGAAAGCGAAAGGCACCGTCACACTTTCCAATACGCCGGGTCCATACATACGACGACCAATCCGACGGGAACACGCCTGCGCATCCTGCTCGCAAAGAATATCCCCGCTGGAGAGCGCCTTCCCGCACTGACAAAGAACCACGGGCAGTTGCTCTTTTTCTTTCAAGAGGCGGTCGTCAGGACCTATACTCGCCACCAGCCGCATCTCTCCACTGATGGATGCCAGCTGTACAGAAGCTGATTTTCCATTCAGCATCTCTTTGACCACTCTCAGCACTCCCATCAGGAGCTCATCCATGTCATTGACCTGGGTGATGCTGGCCGCAATGTCATACAGTATTTTCAGCGAGGAAGTCTGCTGGGCAAGACGTCTGGTCTGCCGGGCCACCCGGTCATCCATATCTTCATATAGATCGATCAATTCCCCGCTCAGACTGTCAAGATCCCGGGTTACCGACCCAAGTACACCCACGGTTTTCAACGGCAGATTAGACCAGGGCTCCCCTTCACAGACGTCAGCCACCGACTGTTCCAGCTCCACCAGCGGCTTAAGTAATTGACTACGCAGCCGAATTGCGCCGATCAATGCCGCCACCAGCGAAACAACCCCGATAACGATCGAAAACCCGGTAATCTGTTGTTCCGCCGTAACACCCGAATAGACCGCCAGAGCCAGCAACAGGTTGAGCAGCAGAGTCACCACCAGTACACCCAGTGGTCCCAGCAATCTCCCGACTACCAGAAGACGCAGAATGGGCGAACGCTTGAGCAGGTCATTCAGCTGCCCACTCCCCGTATACTTACCCCATGCGGATCGGTCTTCGGTCATCGGGACATTATAGGGGAATTCCTGGTACCGGAGGGAATATGCTGGTTAGGCCCCTTTTCATCACAGACTCGCCCAGATTCACCAAAGGGCCTGGCTTAGCACCTGCGCGGGAGTCACGGTTAGCGACTTTGGGCCGCGGAAATTAATAAGTATCCAGAAATTGCGCTGGATGAACTACGCAGCAGTG
>JAAELC010000797.1 GCA_024227135.1 Gammaproteobacteria bacterium | reverse complement strand
CGGGCTGTGGTGTCGATCTCATCCCAGCGCATACCGACGATCTCACCAATACGCGCCCCCAGCAAGATCTGAAGCCGCAGCGCGACCCTCATCTTCGGAGATAAACCCGGCAGATTCCACAAGGCCCGGATCTCGTCGTCGGTCAATACCCTGTCCTTGGTTCTCTCCTTGCTGGGGGCCTTGATGCCAGCGCAGGGGCTACCCTCGACCAGGTCTTTCTGTGCTGCCCAGTTGAATACCTTGCGCACGCAGGCGAAGGTCCGGTTGGCCTGGGTGTTCGCCCCGCGCTCCAGGATCTTGTCCAGCAGGACAACCACGTCGCGCTTGCGGATGGCCTTGGCTTTGAGCTTGCCCCAGCGGGGGAGCACGTCATGGTTCAGTATGCGCTCGTCCTCGGCGCCCGTGCGCTTATGGGCCGCATACTGGGACAGGTACTGCTGAGCGAGTGCCCCAAAGGTCAAGTTCTGCTCTTCTTCCCGGCGGGCCTCGGCTTTCGCCTCCAAAGGATCGATGCCCTCTTCCAGCTGCTTTCTGGCCTTCTGGTACGCCCCCCGCGCCTTCTTCAGGGTGGTGCTTTCAATCGATCCAAGGGACATTCGGCGTAGTGTGCCGCCCCGGCCGCCAACTCGGTATCGGTAAATGAAGGACTTCCTTCCGTTCGGTGTAACGGCAACGCCGAAGCCCGGGTTGTCGGGGTCCATGTGTTCATACTTCGTGGATTTGGCGGGCAGTGCCTTTACGGCAAGGATAGTTAGCATGGCGGGTATCCCCTGTGTTCCGGGCATCTCTACCGTCTGGTTTGAGTGATACCCTGAGTGATACCCCGAGTGTGCGCTCGGATGGAATCCGATGCAACCTCTTGTGATGAATAAAAACGATAACTACCTGTTTATTATAAGATATATCCCAGAAGTTGCAACACCATGCAACAGTATGAAAGCCCATGTATGACCGATTTGTAATCAGCCGGTCGGGGGTTCGACTCCTCTCGCCAGCTCCAATAAAAACAATAAGTTAGCAGTCACCTCTTTTTAATCAGCTGGTCACGCGGTACACTTTCGGTACACCTGCGTATCGGAAGACAAATGGCATCCGTAACAAAGACCCCCTCAGGCACCTGGAAGGCCATCATTCGCAAGCGCGGCTGGCCAACCACCATAAAGACCTTTCGCACCAAACGTGACGCTCAGGATTGGGCTCGGCGTACTGAAGACGACATGGTGCGCGGTGCCTATATAGATCGGGCACCATCAGAGAGAACGACACTCAAGTCAGCGCTGACGCGTTACCTTGCAGAGGTATCCCCGACCAAGAGCGCCGGTACGCCTCGGCGGGAAACAGTGCGGGCAAAACCACTGTTCGAAAAACTGGGGGATTATGCCATCGTCGCGATAACCCCCGATTTGGTGGCGCGGTATCGTGATGAACAATTGGCAGCGGGAAAGAGCAATAACACGGTGCGGTTGGAACTGGCCCTGTTATCCCATCTGTTTACGGTGGCGATTCAGGAGTGGCGTCTGGGCCTGGTTTACAATCCAGTAGCCGCTGTGCGCAAACCCGCGGCGGGGCCTGGCCGTAACCGCCGCCTTCTAAAGGACGAAGAGCGTGTACTGCTCACCGCCTGCGACGAGGCCAGCAATCCGATGCTGGGGTGGATGGTGAGGCTGGCTATTTGCACGGGCATGCGCGCCGGTGAGATTCAGTCCTTGCGCCGTGACCAGGTTAACCTGACCAGACGGGTAGTGCGCTTAAACAAAACAAAAAACGGAAGCGCCCGCACGGTCCCCCTGGTAATGCAAGCCGTCGAAGTGCTCCGCGAAGCACTGGCCCACCCGGTCCGCCCATTGGATACCGACCTGGTATTTTGGGGTGAGCCGGGTAGGGATGGCCACCGGCGATCCTACGAATACAACCCGGCCTGGCGGCGGGCGCGGAAAAGGGCGGGCATCGCTGATCTGCGCTTCCACGATTTGCGCCATGAGGCGGTCTCCCGCCTGGTGGAGGCCGGTCTTGGCGATCAGGAGGTCGCTGCTATCTCCGACCACAAGTCGATGCAGATGCTCAAGCGCTATACACACCTGCGTGCCGAAGACCTGGTTGAGCGGCTGGACCAACTTCTGGGACGGTAGTGTCGAATGCTAATTCAAGACTATAACGCATTGCGTTATATAACGGCACGCGTTATACTTTCCGCATGATCAAAAGCTTCCAGGGAAAGGAAACCGAGAAGATCTGGGCGGGGCAGCGCTCCCGTCGACTGCCGCAGGATATCCAGCAGTTCGCGCGGCGCAAGCTTCGTATGCTCAACAATGCGCATTCTCTTGATGACTTGCGGATTCCTCCGGCTAACCGACTGGAGCGCTTGAAAGGAGATCGGGCCGGTCAGTACAGTATTCGCATCAACGACCAGTGGCGAATCTGTTTTGTCTGGAAGCAGGGCGATGCCCTCAAAGTGGAGATTGTGGATTACCACTGAAGGTGAGCGATTATGGCGAAGCTACAAAACGTACATCCGGGTGAGGTGCTACTCGAGGAGTTCCTGATTCCCATGAAGATCAGCCAGAACCGGCTGGCACGTGACATTGGCGTCCCCCCACGGCGCATCAATGAGATTGTGCACGGCAAACGTGCGGTAACAGCGGATAGCGCCCTGCGCCTGGCGCGATACTTTGAAACCTCCGAACCATTCTGGATGGGACTGCAGGCCGATTACGATCTGGAAGCGGCACGCGAACGTTTGGGCGACCGTCTGGAACGGGAAGTAAGAAGCCACGCTGCTTGATGGTACCTGTCTTGTTCAAATAGCAGGCCATTCATCGAGCTCTTTGTATATTGAAGATCGCTTCAATCTGAACTTGGTTTTCTTTTTCCACGAAATACCAACGTGCCTGTTCTTTCTATCCCGCTGATTTTCGAATCAAAGAAACCACGACACATATAGAATTGATTTTCTATAGCCGGCTCAACCTACCGTGGGCAATCTCGTGTCTCCCAATGATAAACAAGGAGATCACGGATTATGCAAGACAAAGTCAGTTCCAGTGTTGTCGCCCTGGAAGGGCAAATAACCGAACGCTACGGCCTGCTGCTGTCGCAGAGCCAGCTCGCCGAACTGCTTGGCCGTACAACAGGTGGTCTGCGCTACAGTCTCAGTTATCCCTCTGACCACCAGACCCGGGCGCTCAAACGTTGCGGGCGTAAGATCGGTCGACGCGTGTACTACCCAGCCACCAAGGTGGCACAGATCATCGTCGGGACGGGGTTGGAATGAGTCAGACTATCATTCGTGCCCCAAGGCGTCATCGGTTTGTGATCCTCGATCAACAGGCAGTGGAAGACACACGCCTCTCCTGGGCGGCCAGGGGCCTGCTGGCTTATCTGCTGTCCAGGCCTGATGACTGGCGGGTGCTGATCAACGATCTTCGCAAGCGCGGTGATCTGGAGCGTGACGGTATCTACAAACTGCTGCGGGAATTGCGTGACACCGGATATGTTCAGTTTCTGCGATACCGAGACGAGCAGGGCCGCATCCGCGGCGGCACCTACCTGGTCCAGGAGATCCCGACTTCACCACATCCGGATTTGCCGGATACGGCTGGGCCAGATACGGCTTTACCGGATCCGGTGAAGCCGGAAGCATTACCTAAGACCGATAGATACCTAAAACAGACTACTACTACAACACCGACTACCACCAAAGGGGGTGGTAGTCGTAGTGAAACGGGTATCGAGCGTATCGACTTTGCTTACTGGGTACCGGATGAACTGATTGCGGCAGCGATAAACAAGGTCAACGGGCTCGAACCCACAGCCGCACAGCTTGTCATCGACGAATGGGCAGGCATCATGGCCGAGGGTCGTATCGAAAACTCACCACTTGGATATCTGCGTACACTGGTCAGCCGATACGAATCAGGACAGTTCAAACTACATTATGCCGATGGGGTGGCGCAGATACGGGAACGGGAGAATGGAATCCAGGCCAGGTGAGCACTGAATATCCTTTGAACCCAGAGATGATGACTTATCAGCCATTTAGCACCCGAGTTCGATATTCGACACCTGATTCCAGTGGAATCACACAAGCAGGATGAAGATCGCCCCGTTACTGATTGATTCTCTGTTACGACAACGCGCTGGTGTGTCGCATGTCGGCGGTGTATCCGGGGAAAAAGCGCTGGTTCCACTGGAACCATCTAGCGGGCCGATGGGATGTGTGCAATAGCCTGTTGACCTGTCATTGCCGGAATATTTCTAGCAGGAGGGATCTTCGGCCGAATAATCTGGACCAGCTTCAAATTTTGATGCATCAAAAATTGAACCGGGTTAGCCCCCTGCTTTACCTACTATCAATGGGTTATGTCGTTTTGGCGGTTCAAATTTCATCTAGAGCCACGTGAGCCCCACTAAGCGCTGTTTACTCCTCAAGCATATCTCGTTTTTTTTGCAGTGATTACTCGCTAACCATTTGGTACTGAGTTCAATATTTAGCACTTATTAAATGATTACAGTGTAATCATTTAATAAGTGCTAAAAGACTGGCCTGAAATAGACCGATTCCCAATGGCAGGGGGAGTTATCCACAACCCATGTCAAAATTTGACACCTGATTCCACTGGAATCACGTTATCAGAATGAAGTTTGGGCCGTTACTGATGGAGTATTCTTCATGACCAGGCCCCCGTGATTTTGCCGACGACTAAACAAATTCGGTAATTTCAGAAAGGAGAGGGTCTTAGCCGGTACCGGGATGCTGGCTGCGTGAACACCCTTTTGATATGGCACTTGATTCAGTGCGGTAGCTTTGAGGGTCGGCCGGCCTTCAGGCGACCCGCTTGCCCGCTGGGTCGAACCCAGGGGCCTTGCAGCTGCGGTAACCAGTGTTCTCCCTTACCCAGCGCATACAATAGCGCACGAACAGTCAGCCAATAGCGGTAACGCGTGCCGGGGGTGAATCCACCAGCTTGCGCGCTCAGGTACCATCGCAGGTGCTTGACCTGCCATTGGTGGGGGGCTAGCTGCCAGCGCCGCCAGATGGTATCCGCGATACGCGCGGCCCGTTGGAGATGGGCTCGAACCGAGCCCCGGCGTGAACCGGGTAAGCGACGCACCAGCAGTGCATGGGCTGCGCGTGCAGCGGTCCGTTGATTCGCCGGGTGGGCCACTAGCGGGGGCTGCCTACGTAAGCGGCCACCACGTCGATCCGGCCATGCCCGAGTTCCTGGGATAGGATCTGGCGTGCAGAACGATCTGCTGCCTTGCTGGCCTGACGATCGCCGGAGACAGCGGGTGCCGGACTGCCGGTCAGCTGCGCGTAGCGATCACAGGCATAGGCGGCCCGTAGGTCATGAAAGCCCGACAGCCCATACTGGGTCGAGGTCGGTCTCCAAACGGCGTACGCCTGTTCACGCCATTGGCGGTAGTTCATCTTAGAGGGTATCAGGTTGCGGGATTCGTTCTGAAGGGCCGCAGCCCGTTCCAGCGTTTGCATCGTCTCTTCTGAAACCGGTACCCAGCGGTCGACTTCTCGACCCCGTCCGCCCTTGGTGCCTGCCGTGATATTGACTCGGCCTAGTGCCTTGGCCTGAGTGAGGGCAACGCGTACATCCAGCAACGACGCCTCGCGAAATCGCAGGCCCAGGTCCCGGGTCAGTTTCACCACCGAAGCCACCCGTGTATGATCCCGTTCCCGTAGCGCAGCCACGGCAGCGCGGACTTGCTTCGGATCCAATCCCGCTGGTGCACTCCCCCGAATATGGCGACGTTCCCCGACTAATGCAGCGGGCGATACCTGCCGCTGTCGATCACCCCGCAGCGTTTCCAGCACCACATTGACACTCGACAGCAGGTTCTGGGCATAGGCCACGGCCATTTTCCCCGAACGGACTTGTCCGGCGAGATAGGCCCCATAGGTACTTATCACCTCGCGGATGATCGCACGTGCGTCTTTGATCCCTTCCCTCTTCGTATAGGACACAAATTGCCCCCAGCGCTCGACATGCGCTGCTCGGGTGGCATAGTGTCCGTCACCATAACGATCGGCCAATGCATTCTTGCCGGCCCAGCCCATCTTCTTTCCATAGCCGAAGTTCCTTTCTCCTCCGACCTTGCCCATTGCTCAACCCT
>JAAELC010000796.1 GCA_024227135.1 Gammaproteobacteria bacterium | reverse complement strand
GTGCATCCGATTGCCACTAGATCACTTACCATACGCGAAGCGGCTAGAATTCAAAGCTTTCCTGACACTTTCAAACTATCGGGGACTGCGGGAACAATGAGGACTGGAATCGGTAATGCAGTCCCGCCTTTACTTGCGTACGAATTAGGAAAGCATGTCGAGGCAACGATTTCAAATCTTGTAGAAGTAGCCTGCTTGTAAATTGAACTGTAATTGTGTCGGGTGTTGGGCCTGCCCGCCCCGCTGCATCTGAACTATACCAAATCTTGGGGCCTGATGTTCAACCCCTACAGGGTCACAATAGTAAGCGTCACGCCAAGCCCCTCTTGACATAGATTATCGTAGACGTCGTAGCTGTAGCCCTACGACGCAAGTCGTAGGGGTTGTTCTTTGCGAGCAGCAGCCCAATTGCGGGGCGTGATGCCCGGCACCTGGTGATTGGTCATACCAGGAAGACGCTCCAGAACATCCTTGAGGTAGGCGTAGGGTTCTACCTCGTGGTTTTTGCAACTCAGGATGACCGAGTAGATCACCGCACTTCGCCACCCCGCCTCATCCCTTCCAATGAACAGCCAGTTCTTTCGGCCCAGAGCCGTAGGGCGGATCGCATTCTCCACGAGGTTGTTGTCGATCTCTATGCGGCCGTCACTCAGGTAGACTTCCAGCGTCGACCATTGATTGAGCGCATAGCTGATCGCTTTTCCCATCGCGGTTTTGGGGCGGTAGATACGTCGAGTTTCAAGTTGGGTGAAGAGCCGTTTAAGGCGTCGGAGGATGGGGCGGCTTTGACTGCATCGTACCGCCTCCCGCAGGGCGGGTCCGGCTCGGCTTTCCCGGTGCTCACTTTCTAAGCGATAGAGCAGGCCAATTTGATGAAGGATCCAGGCTACTCGAACCGGCGCTTCGCCCAGCTCACGGGCTTCAAAGAACTTCCGGCGCATGTGCGCCATACAGCCCGCAAGATGGACCGCCTCGTTTTCACGAGCCAGGGCTTTATAGGCGCTATAGCCGTCACACTGCACAACGCCCCTGAAGTCTGTAGGCATGATCTCTTTAAGATGTTTGGTTCCCCGTCCACAGGCCCAGTGAAAGACCGTGTTGGCTCCGGGCCGGTTGGCTACCCACATGTAGCCCTGGGCGGTCTTGCCTCGTCCGGGCTCCTGGTATTGAACGGGCGTTTCATCCACCTGCACATAGCCCGTCTCAAAGAGTTCGTCTTTCATGGCGCGAACCACGGGCTGCAACCAGTCAGCGATCAGCTCAATGCCTCGGGCCATAGTTTGACGCGGCAGGTGTACGCCATGGCGCTGTTTGAAGATTTGTTCCTGTCGGTACAGGGGAAGATGATCCGTATACTTGCTTACCGCGATATGAGCCAGCAGGCCTGGAGCCAGCATGCCGCGTTCAAGTAGTTTGGGAGGTAACGGCGCGGTGAGCGGGGCGATGTCCGGATTGTCTCGCTTTACCCAGGTTCCCCGGATGGTGCGACGACGCTGGAACTGCCCCGGAGAGTAATCGAGTTGCTCAGAGACTTCTTCACCGATCTTCCGCCAGGCGGACGGATCTGCCTCCACCGCAGGTGGGTTGATGACCTCCTCAACGACCGGCAGATCCTCGGGATAACGGGGTTTGCGTTCTTTTCGTTTACGGCGCGCAGCGGGCGCGGCCTCCTCCAGCACCGTTAAGGGGGAGGCCGAGGGCGCTTGAGGCCCGTTGTTAAGTTCATCAAGCAGCAGGTCGAGTTGATCGGGGTGGCGTTGCTCGCTTTTGTGGCCGTAGACCCGGCGAACCAGCAGGTCGACTTTCTGGTTAAGCAGGCGGTTCTCTTCGCGGAGGCGGGCGTTCTCTTTGAGCAGTTCTGCGTTCTGATTTAGAAGCTGTTGTATCTGCTCATCGGTCATGCAACCTTAGACACACCGGGGGTGTTTTGACTCAGTAGAAAGTGCTACAAAATGAGTTATTCTTCCCGCTCATACCAGGGGCGCATTCGCGCCCCTTTCAAGTCGATACCATCAGTCAGCATGGAGAGCGCTTCGGGGGTTAAGGAGACCCGCGTCTGTCCCTTGCGTGAAGGCGTCGGCCAACTAAAACGCCCCTGTTCCAGACGCTTGCAAGCGACCCACAGGCCGGTGCCGTCCCAGAACAGCAGCTTGATGCGGTTTCGCCGTTTGTTCGTGAACGCATAGAGCGCTCCCTGGTAAGGGTCGGCTTTGAGGTGATCGCTAACGATGGCTGCCAGACCGTTGAAGCTCTTACGCATGTCCTGGGGTTCGGCGGCCACATAGACTTTGAGAGCCCCGGTGAAGCTCAGCATCCGCCCGTCTCCTTGAGATACGCCATCCAGGCGGCCGCCATGGGGAACTGTTCGGTGCGTTCCAAATGCATGCGTGCGCCCTGGGGCAGCTCGATCACCAGCGGCTGGGCTGGCGGAGGCGGAGCATTGACCTCTACTTCATGAAAGGACACGCCTACGTCCTCTTCGCTGAGGTCAATGGTTTCGTTTCGTTGTGCTTTACGCCTTCGGGCATGCCGCCAGGAGGCAAAGGTGGTGTATCGTAACCCGTGGGACCGGCAGAAGGCCGCCCCATTCATGCCGCTTTGCTCAAAGGCGTCAAGCAGGGCTTCCCGCTGGTCTCGGGGGGTATGGATACGGCCGAGCGTGTCGGTCTTCAGGATCGTAGGGACTGTTGGAAGGGTCGTAGATGTCATAGCCGGTACAATACGACGACTACGATGTCTTTAGCTAGAGGGGCTTGGCGTGACGCTTACTTTTTTTCTTCTATTCACTCCAGCAAGCCCTAACAGACCAAGTCCAAAAAGTAACATGGTAGCGGGTTCAGGAACAGGTGCATTATTCTCATGGAGTCTTATTGAAGTTAGCTCGGCATCAAACGCAGTCTTATCACCATTTAGATCATACACGTAGTAGAATGCTGGATTAGTCATTTGGCTCAAATCAACTAAATGCCAATTGATCGGTAGAACATTATCTGGGTAACTCTGTGAATAGTCTAAAAAATCAATAGATAAAGCCTCGTACAAGTTAGTTTGCGCAGTTGTCTCGTTGAAACTCAGATCTATCCCGACAATATCTCTAGAAGTTTGATGAGCAACATAAGCGATTGAGTTTCCCCAATTTGTGCGTGTAAAAATAGGCTGATCAACTTCAACCCAAAACGGTAAAACAGAAGATAAGTCCCATTCATCACTAGTACTTTCATCTGTTATTTGAGTAATACCATCATCATATGCAAATGATCCTGAAATGGTAGTCTCTATGATTACATTTGCATCACTAAGAGTACTAAAATCATCAAAATGGATTTGGTTTACTTTAGCCTCAAAATCCCAGGTTAAAAGTTCAGCAGACACACCAATTGGGCTGGTCCCTATTAACAAAACAATTAGAAAAAATGCGATGATGAGTTTTTCTAGAAATTTAATCTTATTCATTTTTTTGAACTCCTATTATAGTATTGTATGCATATTTCCAATGAGACCCTTTGGCCTTCCGTCCATGCTTCACAACAGATTTAGCTTTATTGTACTCTGCGTAGTGTCTGCAAGTATTATACCAAAACAGTATAGTACGTCCTGTGTACCATAAGTATTAATGCCTATCTATAGCGTAGGTCCTGATTCTTATTATATTTAAATATCTAAGAAAACTAAGCTTATGCAAGATGCTGGATATAAGGGTCTGGTATGGGAGGCCTTCATGCATGGCCGTCTTTTGAAAATGAATGAGGTCTCGCTCGCTCATTCGGATATTCACGCGTTTATCTTTGCGCATGGTGGCGTGCGCCGCTTCACGGTACCGTGCCACTTCCTTCTTGTAATTTGGAATGCGCTTCCACTCACCGCGCTCGACGGAGTCGAGAATGTCTTTTTCTTCTTTAGTCATTTTCATTTCGCATCACCTCCGAGATATAGTTTTGTCATCTTTCGACTTGGAACAACAGTTTTCAAGAAGATGACCTCGTCATTTTCAACAAAAGGCACGATGTAAGCGTACCCCTCAACATTGATGACAAAGATCCTCTGGCCGGGGTACTGCTTTTGATTGGGATGCTCAATCGTGTCGAGCATCCCATCGTGTCGAGCATCCCATCGTGTTTCAGGTGGTAAATAATATCTTCAAACGTCACCCCACGCTCTTGCTTCAGCCATTCGTTCTTCTCGTCATTCCAGTCGTACAAGGTCATGATGCATATATAGCACTATGTGTGCACTATGGCAACACCTGTTTCTGTCGTTTTTCTGGCACAACAAATAACGTTTTATCTCATGTGCTGCGAGGATAGCATGATTGGGGTCAGCGACAAGCCTTCATCGAGCAGCATGTGGGATAACACGTGTTGGACGGAGCCGCGGGAACTGTGGGGGAAAGTACAGACCCTGCAAAAGCGAAGTGAGGTTAGGATGCGGGGCTGAGGATTGATGGTGGGCGGGGGCAGCCGCATGGGGCTCCGGTCTGCTGAGGTTCAAACGGGTGTAAAGGGGAGATTTTTCAGTGACTGAACAGACTTCTGGGCTGTGTGCAGGTTGCACGTTTTTCATTTGAGGTGTGGTTTTAAAGAAGGCGGACATGTTGATTATCCGCTGATTGCTTATGGCTGTTTTAAAGACGTAACGGGCCAGGTATTTGAGGGCTGTTTGTGGATCTTTGGGAACGGCTTTAGGGTAGACGATCCAGCGCTGCCGCCCCAGGTCGGCCAGCAGCTGCTCGAAGGAAGACTCATCGGCGAAGGTATCTGCGCATCCTGTCAGGTTCATTTTTCCTCGCTGACGCAGGGATCGAAGTCTTTTGAGGTACCGATTCCTGAAGGCATCGGCCAGGGATTCTTTCCGGAAGAGCCAGCGCCCCCGGCACGGGATCCATTCACCTGTTTCTTTCCGCCACACGCCGCCGGGGACCAGGCAGTGCAGATGAAAATGCTCCTGCAGCTTTTGGTTCCAGGTGTGGAGAACGGCGGTGTAGCCCAACTCACCTTCCAGCCGCCACTGCGGATCCCGGGCAAAGCGCTGGAGGGTCCAGCCCGCCGTTCCGAACAGCTCGCCCAGCAGCAGCTTCCGGTTGGCATCCACCAGCGGATTCAGGCGGTGGGGAAGCGTAAAGACTACGTGGAAGTACGGCACCGGCAGCAACTCGCTCAGCCGCTTTTGTGTCCAGTCCATGCGGGCTCCAGTCTGGCCGTTCGGACAGTGACGGTTTTCACAGGAGTTGTACACCGGCACTTCGCCTCCACAGCGGTCGCATCGGTGCAGATGGCCTCCCAGTGCAGCGGTTCGGCAGTCCAGCAGTTTCCGGATCACCCGGGCGCTCTCGGGAACGATCCGGGTGTTCCGATTATAATTTTCCCAGCAGCAGCGAATGACATCAACTGCCCGCAGGCGGGCAGCCATGACTTACTCCTCCGGCTCATGCAGCATATCCAGCGGACTGCGAACTCTGCGGATACGCTCTTCGCTAATGTGGATATAGCGGCCGGTCGTCGAGAGGGCCCGATGCCCCATCCACCGCTTGAGCAGGTAGATGTCCACCCCCGCTTCTATCAAATGGGTCGCAAAGCAGTGACGAAGCACATGAATGCCCCCCACCCGCCGCACCCCGCTGCGCTGCAGCGCCTGGTAATAGATCTGCTGTGCGGTACCCGAATGCATGGGCTTATCAAGATCGCGCCCAAAAAAGAAATAGCGGGGAGGACGATGCCTCCGCCAATGATCTTCCAGCACGGAGAGAGCGGTTGTTGAGAGCACCGTATATCGGTCCTGATGCCCCTTGCCGGACCGGACGAATACCAGACCTCGATCCCGATGGATGTCACCGAGCTTCAGGCGGATCACTTCACTCAACCGCAGACCTGATCCGTAGGTCATGGCCAGCAGCGCACGGTGCTCGACCCCCTTTGGGGCATTGATCACCCGCTGCACTTCCTCCCGGCTGAGCACCCCCGGACGTTTCCCGCTCCGGCCGCGCGGGGGAATGGAAAACTCCTGCTCCGGCCATTCCAGAACCTGCTCGTAGAGAAAACGACAGGCACTGAAATACACGTTTACCGTTGCCCAGGCCAGCTTCCGCACCGTAATCAGGTCATCGAGAAACTCCTGTACCCGGGAACACACCAACTCATCAAGCGGTTGCCTGAAAAATCGGGCCAACTCTTCGAGTGCATGGGTATAACTGTCAACCGTCCGCGGGGAGAAGCCCCGCAGGCGCATCTGCCTCAGCACGGTTTCGCGTAAGGGCGTCATAACTGATTCCTTTCGGTTCGCCCGGCACACCCTGCACCAGGCTTTAGGAATCAGTTTACTCGATGGGGGAAATCTTCTCTTTTATCCGCATTTTCCGCGGAGCGGTTCCGTTCAACGTCAAGGCTGACCCACGCCTGAACGGAGAGCGAGCTTTGACTTCAGAATGTTTGTTTGGCCGGACATTGCGCTTTCGACTCGCAGCGGGTCAGGCGTTGGTGTCCAGCCGCTTGTTCGCTGCCGAATGCTCCTACTTCTTTGCTTCCGAGCGTTTGAGGTAAATGGACTTATTATGATAAGATACATGAGCATCGGTTGCCTTCAATACATCCATGCCAATGATACACGTAACGCCT
>JAAELC010000795.1 GCA_024227135.1 Gammaproteobacteria bacterium | reverse complement strand
CAACATCTTTGTCAAAAGTTCCTCCTCTTGTTCCCGGAAGTGCCATGGTGTTCTCCTCAATCCCAGTTTGATGGGTGTCGCTTCTCCGGTGTCGATGGTATGTTCAAAAGCAGAGAAATGTCCCAGATCGTATTCGGACTTGGCGAATATATCTTGGAATTCTATGAGCAAGTTCTTCAATTTCTCTTGGTCATCAGGCTCTAATTTCCACGAAGAGTCCAGGTAGAGCTTTTGCAAATGTTCCGGGAGGCCTTGGTTTGGTATGCTGGGTATGTCCTTACCCACATTCACTCGATTCACTGTTATCGGTGCGGATTCCCAGGCCTCTACTGCTGAGACGGAACCTAACACTGTACCTTTCTTGAGGACTTTAGGGGTGTTCGATAGGTTTAGACAGCTGATGCACCACTCTTCTTCGCTCTCGTACATGGCTCTGGCTATCAAGACTGCCCTTGGGTGATTCGGCTCCAGGATATACACTTGATTATTCGCGAGACCTGGCCTCGATACGGGAATCACCATTTCACTGTTGGCAGGGATGACAATCCGCTTTGGGCAGATCACGTCAGACTCCGTAGGCAATGTTGGGTCTGGCTGTTCGGTTTCTGTGGACCCTATGCTTGTATCTTGAGTGCCTGGATCCCAGATGCGACTTGATTGGACCAGGGGTAAGGTCTGTCCGTCAAAGGTGAGGGAAGGTTCCTTTCCGAATGACAATGTGGCTTCCAACGTGGTGAGTAAGTCTAGACCCACTAACATGTCGTCCACTATGTTAGCCACATACACCAGGGTGTGAAGTGTCTGATGTCCAAACTTCAGCTTCACTGGACCTACCTGTCGTGCCATGAAGGTCTGGTGTTCTCCTGCTGCTCTCATAAGAGTTTTCTTCACGCAGGGGTGATCTTTGGGCAGGAGTGCGTATGTCTTTTCGGAGATGATGGTTGTGTCTGCCCCGGTGTCCACCACTGCCTGTATCTTCTTGTCCTCTACAGATACAATAATTTTACGGGGTGGCATATGGGTGGTTTGTTTTTTGCTGACACACACGGTGGCGGGGGTTCCCTCAGAGGTGTCGGGTGGTGACGGACTGGAGGATCCGGTCTCTTCTGCCGCAGGACTGTCATGGCCAAAGGTTAACTCAGCCCCTTCATGATAAAGGATCAGCTGCGGGCTGTCTGGACTGATCCTTACCCTTTTGGGGGAGCTTTGGGGCATTCCGCAGCATAGTGTCCCGGGTCGTGACAGTTGTGGCAACCAGTATATCCTAAGGTGTTAGGTACCTGCGAAGGGCTTTTGGACCTTGAACGGAAATTGGGCGGAGAGCGAAAAGGAGAGCGGGACCGGCCAGGATGTCCTTCCAGTCGGATGTCTTGCGTTAAACGCTGCTCCATCGACTCTTTAATGCCTTTGAGGCCCCTCTCCATGGTGGACGCCAAGTTCTGTAGATCCCTGCTTGTGGTCTGCTGGAGGGTGGATACTGTTGCGCACATGACTGACATCTGCTTGGTTAGCTCTTCTATTGACGACTCCATGCGCTGGATGGCATTGTTGGGTGCGCTGGGTAAGAGTCGAGGGCTCTCTCGCGGATCATGACGAGCGTTTTCGGGACGGAATGCGACCTGGCGCGTGTAAGAATCCTCAGGTTCGTCCTTCGGCACGCGGTCGACTCTCCTCCGGAACGCGACCTGGCGCGT
>JAAELC010000794.1 GCA_024227135.1 Gammaproteobacteria bacterium | reverse complement strand
TCAAACCAGCTTTCCCTCGCTACGACCGCCATGGATGGCGGAAGTGCCGGTTTTGCAGGAGCAAAAAATCGGTCGACCCCTATTCTCGGACAGGCTCCTAGACCAATTCTGACCCCGCTGATGGCTTCGAATCAAGTCAATTATCGGTCACAACGTTAAGATAACCGGATCAGACCGGAAGGCTTGCTCGTTCTGCAACCCCCATGTCGAAGGCTGATGTACCGATGGGTTGAATCTTCAGGACGGCAGCGGGGAGATTTCAGAGAAATCAGGGGTGCGCCAGAAACAAAAACACCACCCGGCCTCTTTATAATGGCCGGGTGGTGCAAGTTATCGGTCAGGAGTCTTACGGGCCGCGGAAAAAATGAATCATCCCATTCTGCTAGTCTCTCACCTCAGCTTCTGCGTTGCAGATTCAGTTGCATAATCAATGATATGCGCTTTCGTCTGCGCCTTGGATCTGAGCTGATACCCTGCGCACTATGGGACGATACATAATTTCCGAGGCCCTTACGGGATCCGTTGGATGGGATAGAAACAGTATGCCTGGCTTAGACCTGTATGGGTTTCATGTAGTTGATGGGGACATTCTCCCCCTCTTCGAATGTCACCTCTTCCCAGGCACTGCGATCGGCTACCAGCGCTTTGAGCAAACGGTTGTTCAACGCATGACCGGATTTAAAGCCCGTGAAGGAACCGATTAGACTGTGCCCGAGTAAATACAGATCCCCGATGGCGTCGAGAATCTTGTGTTTGACGAACTCGTCTTCATACCGCAGCCCATCTTCATTGAGGACCCGGTAGTCATCCACGACAATCGCATTGTCCATGCTGCCGCCAAGAGCAAGTTCACGCTCCCTGAGCATTTCGATATCCCGAAGAAATCCAAATGTACGCGCCCTGCTCACCTCTTTCACAAATGATGTGGAGGAGAAGTCGATGGATGAAAACTGGGTACGCTCGGTAAAAGCCGGGTGATCAAAATCGATGGCAAAAGCTACCTTGAATCCATCGAACGGTTCAAAAGCCGCGCTCTTGTCCCCCTCTTCCACTGTTACCTTCTCTTTGATGCGTATGAAGCGCTTGGCCGCGTTCTGCTCCTCCACACCGGCTGACTGGATCAGGAAAACGAAGGGGCCGGCACTGCCGTCCATGATGGGCACCTCCGGCGCACTGACATCCACGTACGCATTGTCTATACCCAGACCAGCAAAAGCGGAAAGCAAATGCTCGACCGTGGAGACCTTGACTCCATCGTGCTCCAGAGTGGTGGAGAGCCGGGTATCACCCACGTTGTCGGGGCAGGCCTTTATATCCACCGGATTCTCAAGATCAACCCTGCGGAAGACGATACCCGTATCAGGGGCGGCCGGTCGAAGTGTCAGATAGATCTTCTCTCCGGTATGCAATCCCACCCCGGTGGCTCGAATGACGTTTTTCAAGGTACGCTGCCGTATCATGTTGTTTTGGACCTTTTATCAACAGCTTTCCAATAAGGAAGCAGGTGAAATAAATCTGGTGAATCCGCTCCGGTTGAATATCGGCCGACTACCCGCGCCAGTTCTGCAAAGCTTTCCTGGCGACCAGCTTGTCGCGACCGGTAATAACCCTTCTGCGGCCCCCCCCCTGTCAACACAACGGACGATGGCCTGGCACCCCCCGATTTACCCACTGGATCTGCAGGATTTCCCCTGTTCACCTGTGCAATACCTCACTTTACAGAGACAGACCCACCGCCTGGCAGTGCATCGAAATCGGGCAGACGACCCGATGGATTCGCCCTGCAAACACCCGATAAGACGCCTTTCGAACCCTCGCGATTCCGCTTCTCAGGCCCAAAATACAGCGTCTGCCATCAACTGACCCCCATGGTACATTAGGGTAATCCCTAATAAATAACAGTTAACAGCATCAAATGCAAGTTTAATCGAACAGCTTTTAGTCTGCCTGGCGGCGCAGAAATGCGGGAATATCCAGGTAATCCATCTCTTTCTGCTGGGCAGTATCCGAATAGGCATTAGTGGTCTTTCGATCTCGCCGAATAACCGTCGGGCTGTCCATATCCCGGTAATCGCTCGGTGAAGGCTCGACCACGTCGGAATTGACCAATCTTACCTGCGGCGCCTCTGGTGCCACGGGACTGGCCACCTCCTGGGCTGCGTCGCCGAGCCCGGTAGCCACGACCGTCACCCTTAAATCATCGGTCATATCGGGATCGATCACCGTACCGACAACCACAGTGGCATCATCGCAGGCAAACTCTTTGACCGTGCTCCCCACCTCATCGAACTCCCCTATCGCAAGATCCAACCCGGCGGTGATATTAACCAGTATGCCTTTCGCACCGGCAATATTGATATCCTCGAGTAACGGACTGTTGATGGCCTGCTCCGCTGCATCACGAGCCCGGGTTTCACCCCGCGCAGAACCGGAACCCATCATGGCGACACCCATTTCTGACATCACCGTGCGCACGTCGGCGAAATCCACATTGATCAGACCCGGTCGAGTGATCAGCTCTGCGATTCCCTGGACCGCACCCAGCAGCACATCATTCGCCGCTTTGAAGGCATTGAGCAGGGTCATGTCCTTGCCCAGCACAGAGAGCAGCTTCTGGTTGGGAATCGTGATCAGGGAATCAACATACTGGCCCAGATCCTCGATACCCTTTTCGGCGAGCTGCATGCGCTTTCCGCCTTCGAAAGGGAAAGGCTTGGTAACCACTGCCACAGTCAAAATACCCAGCTCACGAGCCACTTCCGCCACCACAGGCGCAGCCCCGGTTCCGGTTCCACCTCCCATTCCGGCGGTGATGAACACCATATCAGATCCCTGAATGGCCTCCTGAATCCGTTCCTTGTCCTCCAGTGCCGCATCCCGACCCACGGCAGGGTCCGCTCCTGCACCAAGCCCCTTGGTGATATTCGACCCCAACTGCAGTAAGGTCTTGGTCTCACTGTTCTTGAGCGCCTGTGCATCCGTATTCGCACAGATAAAATCCACACCCTCAATGCTGGCGTTGAGCATGTGATTTACCGCGTTACCGCCACCTCCGCCAACTCCTATTACCTTGATCACCGCACTCTGGCTGTAGGCATCCATCAATTCAAACATGTCACGTTCTCCTCATCATTTTTTTCAACGCTGGCCGCCGGCCACCCTGTTTTAATACTCTGAAACTTTTAAAAATTACCCTGAAACCAACTTTTCATTCTCTCCCATACCCCTCTGATATTCCTGCCGTTCGGCAGCTCGCGGAGACGGCTGGACCGATTGTGATAACCGAACAGCAGCAAACCGACGCCAGTGGCGTAGATCGGATTGCGCACCACATCAACCAGGCCGGTCACGTAGCGAGGTATACCGAGACGAACCGGCATATGAAATACCTCTTCCGCGAGATCGATCAGTCCCTCCATCTTGGCACTACCTCCGGTCAGCACCACGCCGCCGGCAATCAAATCCTCGAATCCACTGCGCCTGAGCTCCGCCTGGATGAGGGTCAGCAGTTCCTCATACCGGGGCTCCACCACCTCGGCCAGCGTCTGCCTGGACAACCTTCTTGCCGGCCGGTCGCCAATGCTCGGAACCTCGATAGTTTCATCACTGGTCGCCAGCTGGGTGAGCGCACAGGCATACTTGATCTTGATATCCTCGGCATGCTGGGTCGGGGTGCGCATAGCAACGGCAATATCATTGGTCACCTGATCCCCGGCAATGGGAATCACCGCCGTATGGCGGATCGACCCGTCGGTGAATACCGCGATATCTGTCGTACCGCCACCGATATCCACCAGGCAGACGCCCAGTTCTTTCTCATCCTCGCTCAACACCGCATTGGAGGAACTGAGCTGTTCAAGAATCAGGTCATCCACTTCCAGCCCGCAACGGCGAACGCATTTGATAATGTTCTGAGCGGCACTGACCGCCCCTGTCACCATGTGCACTCTGGCTTCCAGCCGCACCCCGGACATACCCACGGGCTCTTTTATCCCCTCCTGCTCATCGATGATGAATTCCTGGGGCAGAATGTGGAGAATCTTCTGGTCAGCCGGTATCGCAACCGCCCTGGCGGCATCGATGACCCGCTCCACATCGCTGTGTGTCACCTCCCGGTCCTTTATGGCCACGATGCCGTAAGAGTTGAGACTGCGGATATGGCTGCCTGCTATTCCTGCATGCACCGATAGAATCTCACACCCAGCCATCAGTTCGGCTTCCTCAACCGCCCTCTGAATCGACTGCACCGTGGACTCGATATTGACCACGACACCCTTTTTCAATCCCCTGGAGGGATGGGATCCGATACCAATGATTTCGATCTCATCCCCTGCTTTTATTTCACCCACGATGGCAACGACCTTGGACGTGCCAATGTCCAGGCCAACAATCAGGTTCTTTTCCAGTTTTTTGGTCATCTAACCCGTCCCCGCTCATCCCGGGTTGCCCAATCGTTTCTATATGAGTTGCTCACCTCAAGTGGCCTCTTTCCTGCGTTGTGCGGCAAAACCATTGGTATATCGAAGGTCTACCGATATCAGTCGTCCGCCTTCTTCCTGCCGAAGCTGTGGATAAACACGGATAAACCGTTTCAATCGCCTATCTGTATCCCGGTTTCCCAGATGCAGCTCAAGCCCGTTCTGGATCTGAACCCACCAGGCATGCCGGGCATCCAGACGCATGCTGCTGATCACCAGGCCCAGCCCCCCGAGTCGGCGCTGCATTTCCAGGTAACCGGCCGCGACTTTCTGCTCAGTGCCATCCGGACCGTAAAGCCGGGGTAGATCGGCAGGAATATCCCGGGAAGGGGGTTCAAACGACACGCCCCGGGTGCTGACCAGCTTCGACTCACCCCATCGCGCCAGCGGGGTCTTCTCCTGCACCCACATCTGCAACGTATCCGGCCAGACCCGGCGTACGCTGACCTGATCAACCCAAGGCAGTTTCATGGTTTCCTGCTGAACCGATTTCACATCCACGGTAAAAAAGTTACCCTTGGTCGCCTCCGCCAGCGCCTGTTCCACATCCGAGCGCTTCATGTATCTCAATTGGCCATTGATGCCGACCACTCGAAATGGCAATACACCGGGGTCCTTCAGCCAAAGCACACCCCAGACGCCGCCGCCACAGAGCAATCCCAGCAACGACAGCCCCAGAAGCCAGCGTCCAATCACCTGCCGGCTCGGACCTTCCTTCTGAGGGGTTTTTCTGGTTTTCTTCTTTGCCATCAGCCCATTTCCAGGATTCGCCACACCAACTCATCAAAATCGATACCTGCTGCTTTTGCCGCCATGGGCACCAGGCTGTGATCGGTCATCCCGGGCACCGTGTTGACCTCGATCAACCAGGGCTGCCCTGCTTCGTCCACCAGCAAATCCACCCGCCCCCAACCGGTCGCACCGATGGTCCGGAAAGCCTTCAACGCCAGATTCCGTAAAGCCTGCTCACGCTCATCTGTCAGCCCGGCCGGGCAGTGATACCGGGTACTGTCCTCCCGGTATTTCGCGTCATAGTCATAAAAAGTGCGAGGGGTCTCGAGCCGGATCAGTGGCAATGCACGATCCCCCAGAACAGAGGCGGTGTATTCCGACCCGGTCACCCAGCGTTCCGCCATCACTTCCGAATCGTATCTCGCTGCTTCCTCCCAGGCTTCAGCCAGTATCCGGGCGTCATCAACACGGGTCATCCCGATACTGGAACCTTCGTGAACCGGTTTGATCATTAACGGAAAGCCCAGCGCTTCAGCAGCAGCCAGATCCATTTTGTCCTTTATCATGACAAAGGGCGGCGTCGGTAACCCAAGTGCCGTCCACAGCAACTTGCAGCGGTATTTGTCCATGCCCAGTGACGAGGCAGCCACACCACTGCCGGTATAAGGCAATCCCAGACTCTGCAGCGTGGCCTGCACGACCCCGTCTTCACCACCACGTCCATGGAGTATGATGAATACCCGGTCAAACCCACCCTGTTGCAGCTGGTCGATCAGTCCATCCCTGGCATCCACCGGGTGTGCATCGACACCACGTCGCAACAACCCCTTCAGCACCGCGTTACCGCTGTTGAGCGACACTTCCCGCTCTGCTGAGGTACCGCCCATAAGAACAGCGGTTCTGCCGAATCCTGCCGCGTTGTCAGTCATGATCCGCCCTCCTGTTCGCCGACGATGCGTACTTCAGTTCCCAGACGGACCCCGAATTTCCACTCCACCCTTTGCTGAACGAGCCGGATCAGCTGCTCGATATCGGCTGCCGTGGCTTCGCCCTGGTTAATAATGAAATTGGCGTGTTTCTTGGAAACACAGGCATCCCCGATCCGGATGCCCTTCAGATTCGCCGCCTCGATGAGCCGTGCCGCATGATCACCCTCGGGATTGGTAAAGACCGACCCGCAGCTGGGTAAACCCACGGGCTGGGTGGCGGAACGGCGGGCCAGAAGCCCCCGGATTCGCTCCTGTGCGGATTCCACATCCCCAGGCTCCAGTTGCAGTTGTGCCGCTATGAACCATTCGCCTTCAGGACCGGTAACCTGTCGATAGCCAATATCGAATTCACCGGGTAACCGCACTTGCAGATGACCGTGACGATCCACCGTTTCCACCTGCTTCACCAGATTCCAGGTCTCGCCACCGAATGCCCCCGCATTCATGGCCAGCGCGCCACCCATGGTGCCCGGGATTCCAGCCAGAAACTCGCTGCCGGTCAATCCCTCACGGGCCGCCATTCGCGCCACTTTGGCACAGGCTACCCCTACCTCTACCCGCAACAATCCGTCTCCGACAACCTCCAACCCCTCGAGACGCCCCCGGGTAGCAACCACCGTGCCATCGAAACCCAGATCACGAACCAGCAGGTTGCTGCCCAGACCCAGCCAGAGTAACGGTTCGTCATCCTCCAACTCCTGCAGGAAGCACAGCAGATCCTCGCTGTCCGCGGGACGATAGAATTGCCTGGCCGGACCGCCAACTCGCCAACTGGTATGGCGGGACAAGGGCTCGTTCTCCAACATCAGCCCCCGCAACCGGTCCGATTTCCCAAGGGCCATCATGGGTTACCACCCGGCGTACCCTGACAGAGCTTGCCTGGTAACGCGGATGCCACGACACCGATATCTCCCGCCCCCAGCGTCAGCACCACATCCCCATCCCGAACCAGACCGGCAAGCACCATCGGAAGCTCGTTGAGGGGATCGACGAACACCGGATCAACCTGACCACGGGTCCGGATTGCCCGGGTCAGAGCACGTCCGTTGGCCCCGGGAATAACAGCTTCTCCGGCGGCATACACTTCGGTTAAAACCAATACGTCGGCGCGGGAGAGTACCTGAACGAAGTCCTCGAACTGCTCCTGGGTACGACTGTATCGATGGGGTTGAAAGGCCAGCACCACCCGCCGCTCTGGCCAGCCGCTGCGCACGGCTTCAAGCGTCGCCGCCACCTCCCTCGGGTGGTGACCGTAGTCGTCCACCAACATGATCGAGCCCCTCGTGGGCAGTTCGCACTCCGTGGTCTGGAAACGCCGTCCGATACCCTGAAAACCAGTCAGCGCCCGTTTGATCACCGAAACGTCCACCCCCAGCTCCAGAGCCACGGCGATTGCCGCCAGGGCATTGAGCACGTTGTGAACACCGGGGAGGTTGAGCGTTACCTCGAACACGGGGCCTTCCAACGGATGAACCCTGAAATGGGTATGAAGCCCTTCCTGGCGGATGTTGGATGCGCGCAGATCGGCATCCGGGGAGGTTCCGTAAGTGGTGACCTGGCGAGTGACTTCCTCCAACAATTCCCTTACCTCCGGATCATCGATGCAAAGTACCGCCAGACCATAGAAAGGCAGGTGGTGCAGAAACTCGATAAAGGTCTGGCGCAATCGGGAAAAATCTCCGCCGTAAGTCACCATGTGATCCATATCCACATTGGTGACCACCGCGAGCATCGGCTGCAGGTAAAGGAAAGAGGCATCGCTTTCGTCCGCTTCTGCAACTAGAAACTCACCCTTTCCAAGCCGGGCGTAGGTACCCGCCGCATTGAGACGACCACCGATCACGAATGTGGGGTCCAGATCCGCTTCAGCCAGCAGACTGGCGACCAGACTCGTGGTAGTGGTCTTACCGTGGGTACCAGCCACCGCGATACCGTAGTGAAAACGCATCAACTCCGCGAGCATTTCAGCCCGGGGCACTACGGGTATACGGTCGAGCCTGGCTGCAGCAACTTCCGGGTTGTCTTCTTTGACAGCACTGGATATCACCACCGCATCACTGCCGGCTATATTGGAAGCCTGGTGGCCCGTGTGAATAACAGCCCCCTGCTCCGCCAGGCGTTCGGTGGCCCCGTTCCGGCTCAGATCCGATCCGGACACACTGTATCCAAGATTCAGCATGACCTGGGCAATACCGTTCATTCCGGAGCCACCGATACCCACGAAATGCAGATGCCTGATCCGTCCCATGGCAGCGGCCGCCAGTCGCCGTTCCAGTTTTATTTCGGTGCTCATGCCAGCATCGTCTCCTCACAAATATCAGCAACCCGGCGTGTCGCCTCGGGCTTCCCCTGGTCCCGTGCACTCCGTGCCATCTCCAGCAGTCTGTTCCGATCAGCCAGCAGACCTTCCAGTAGTCGAAGCAACTGCTGCGGGTTCAGATCACCCTCAGGCAGCAGTCGTGCCGCATCGGCATCCACCAGGTAAGCCGCGTTGCGGGTCTGGTGGTCATCCACCGCATAGGGATAGGGAACCAGGATCGAAGCGACTCCCGCCGCGGCCAGTTCCGCAATAGTCAGCGCACCCGCCCGGCACAACACCAGGTCAGCCCAGCCATAGGCATCGGCCATATCCTCGATAAAGGGCTCCACACGGGCATCCACCCCGGCTTCCAGGTAGGACTGTCTGGTATCCTGCAATTTATCCCGCCCGGTCTGATGAAAGACCTGGGGTCGGCGATCAGCAGCCAGTCCGGACAGTGCTGTGGGTAAAGTTTCATTGAGCTTGCGGGCACCCTGGGACCCCCCCAGCACCAACAGTCTGGGTGCGCCATTTCTGTTCTTTAAACGCTGTTCCGGTGGCGACAGGGCAGCAATTTCCCCACGCACCGGATTACCCGTAACCTCCGCGCTGCGGGTTGCAGAAAAACTGCCCGGGAAAGCTTCCATAACCCTGGCGGCAGCGCGGGACAGCCATTGATTGGTCAGACCCGGCACGGCGTTCTGCTCATGGATCACCAGGGGAGTCCTCAACAGCCGTGCCGTCAGACCACCGGGCCCGGATACGAAGCCTCCCATGCCGAGTACCAGTCCCGGCTTATTGCTTCTCAATATCCCGGAGGCCTGATACATGGCCCGTGCAATCCGAAACGGTGCCACCAGCCAGCCCAGCGGGCCATTGCCCCTTATGCCCCGGATACTGACAAACTCCATGGGGTAACCCTGACGCTGCACCACACCATCTTCAAAGCCTCCTGGGGTGCCCAGCCAGATTACGTTCACATTCCGGGAGCGCAATTCTTCGGCCACCGCCAGCGCCGGGTAGACGTGGCCCCCGGTTCCACCCGCCATGATCATGACTTTTCGTTTCATGAGCTGCTCCCGGCCGCTTCGCCATCGTCCGTACGCAGTTCGAAATCGATGCGCATCAGGATGGCAATCACCAGACAGGCAACAATCAAACTGTTGCCTCCATAGCTCATCAGAGGCAGCGTCAGGCCTTTGGTGGGGAGCAGACCCACATTGACACCCACATTGATAAAAGCCTGCATACCGATCCAAAGCCCGAACCCCAATGCCATATAAGAGGCGAACCGGAACCCTTTCTGCTCCGCTCTGGCACCGATATTAAACGCCCGCCAGACGATCACACCGAACAAGGCGATAACGGTCAGAGTGCCCAGAAGGCCAAACTCCTCTCCAATCACCGCCATCAGAAAATCGGTATGTGCTTCCGGCAGATAGAACTGTTTCTGGATTCCATTCCCCAGACCCACACCGAACCATTCCCCACGACCGAACGCTATCAGTGCCTGGGCCAATTGATAACCTGTGTTCTCCACGTCGGCCCAGGGATCCCGAAATGCGGTCATCCGCTGCACCCGGTAAGGAGAAATCAGCACCAGAGCGGTAAGCGCGGATCCAGCCATCATCATGAGAATTCCGAACTGCCACAGGGGAACACCACCGAGAAACAACAATCCCAGCGCCGTTGCCAGCAACACCGCAGTCGTTCCGAAATCCGGCTGCATCATTACCAACGCCGATGCCAGCACCAGTAACAACATGGGCTTGGCAAACCCCCAGATACTGTTGGTGACTTCCAGCTGACGCCTCACCAGATAACCTGCGATGTAAATAACCATGAACAGCTTCATGAACTCAGAACTTTGCAGATTGAACGGACCAATCGGTATCCAGCGCATGGCACCGTTGGCTTCTCGTCCAAGACCGGGAACGAATATCAGGGCAAGCAGTAATAAACCAAAAAAGTAGAGGAGTGCCCCCATCCGCTCCCACTGTTTGATAGGTACCTGAGAGACAGCCAGAGCACCGACAAATCCTATGACGATGGCGATCAGATGCCGGTTGACGAAATAGAAGGGACGATCGGGGATGCGATGTAACGATGCGGACGCCACCATCAACAACCCCAGTCCCAGCAACGCGCAGGCAGCAATCAACAGCCACAGATCGATCGGCGGCAAAGCCGGTACGGCGGGACCGAGGGTCGCCTGCATCTGCCTTCCCGCCTTCACGAATACAACCTCCCGACAGTTGCCATAAACACATCGCCCCGGTGGCCATAGTTGCGAAACATGTCAAAGCTCGCACAAGCCGGAGAGAGCAGCACACGATCACCGGGCAACGCTTGCTCTGCTGCCATCTGTACCGCTTCATTCATGCCCTTCGCCTGCAGCAGGGGCACCGTATTTTCCAGGGCCTGCGCGATCAATTCTGCATCACGCCCCATAAGGATGACCGCCCTTGCGGTGTCACGCACCACCGGGGCCAGGGGAGAAAAATCGGCGCCTTTGCCATCTCCTCCCGCTATCAACACAGTCCTGGCCCCGTGCCCTGGTACATGCAGACCTTCCAGTGCCGCTGCGCAGGCACCGGGGTTCGTACCTTTGGAGTCGTTGTACCAGCGGACACCATCGACTTCCGCCACAAACTGACTTCGGTGAGGCAACCCGGGGTACCTGGTGAGGGATTCCAGCATCCCGGACATGGGAAGATCCAGGGACGCCCCGATGGCCAGCGCTGCCAGCGCATTGGCATGGTTATGACGCCCGGCAATCCGCACCGCTGAAGCCTCGATCAGACGTTCCTGACCTCGTGCCAGCCAGGTTTCCCCGGCTACCTGCCGCAGGCCAAATTCCGATCCGCTGGGTTCTGACAGGGTAAAGAAAAAATCCCTGCCCTCCCCTCGGCGCATAGCCATGACCCTGGGGTCATCCAGATTGAACACCCGGCTCCGGGCACCTTCATAGACTCGAGCTTTGACAGCAGCGTAATCATCGATGTCGTCATAACGATCGAGGTGGTCAGGAGACAGATTCAAAACCACGGCGGATTCCGGATGCAGGGAGCGAGTGGTTTCCAGCTGAAAACTGGATAACTCCAGGAGATAAAGCTCGTTATCGGCCGCCAGTATATCCAGCGCCGGTTCTCCGAGATTTCCTCCCGCCCCGGCCTGTTTCCCGGCAACCACCGCCATATCGGCGAGCAGGCTCGTCACGGTACTCTTGCCATTGGAGCCGGTAATAGCGACTACCGGGGCACTCACCGCGCCAGCGAAGAGTTCGATATCCCCCAGAATCTCCACCCCCCTGGCGGCAGCCTCTTTGATCAAGGGCTCACTGAGAGGCACTCCGGGACTGACCACCAACCGTTCGGCCGCTCCGAATACAGCGGGATCGAACCCTCCCAGAAATACGGCGATATCCGGCAGTTCTTCCCGCAACTGTTCCAGGCCCGGTGGTTCGATACGGCTGTCGATAACCGCCGCCGGGATATTCAGGGCAGCCAGATATCGAGCGCAGGAGAGCCCGGTCTTTCCCAGACCCACTACCAGCGTCTTACCTTCGCTCCAGTTTTCTGCCATTACGCCCATATCAACGAATCTTCAGACTCGCAAGCCCGATGAGTACCAGGATCACTGTCACAATCCAGAAACGCACGATGACCCTTGGTTCAGGCCACCCTTTCAGTTCAAAGTGATGATGCAGCGGCGCCATCCGGAAAATACGTCGACCGGTCAGTTTGAAAGAGGCTACCTGCAGCATCACCGATACCGTCTCCATCACGAAAACACCACCCATGATCAGCAGTACCAGCTCCTGCCTCACCACGACGGCAATCATACCCAGGGCCGCACCCAGGGCGAGCGCTCCCACATCGCCCATGAAAACCTGGGCGGGGTAAGCGTTGAACCAGAGAAAACCCAGGCCTGCTCCGCTCAAAGCACCGCAGAATACGACCATCTCCCCCACTCCGGGCACGGGAGGAATCAGCAGATAATCCGCTATCTGGGCATGACCGGAGGCGTAAGCAAACACCCCCAGGGCACCCGCCACCAATACCGTGGGCATTATGGCCAGTCCGTCCAGCCCATCGGTCAGATTGACCGCGTTGCTGGATCCCACGATGACGAAATAGGTCAACAGGATGTACCAGGGACCGAGATCAACCACCGCGTCCTTAAAGAAAGGAATGATCAATTCAGTCTCTGCATGGCCAGTGGCCGTGACATAGAGAAAAGAGGCGGCACCCAGACCGACCACCGACTGCCATAGATACTTGTAACGGGCAGGCAGACCCACGGGATCGCTCAGCACCAGCTTTTTGTAGTCGTCAATGAATCCGATCACCCCGAAAAGCATGGTGACGATCAGCACCACCCAGACGTAGCGGTTACTCAGATCGCTCCAGAGCAGGGTGCTGATGGAAACGGCCACCAGCAGCAGCGCGCCTCCCATGGTGGGCGTACCCGCCTTTGACAGGTGGGAGCGGGGCCCGTCATCCCTGACCGTCTGGCCGATCTGATGAACAGTCAGACGTCGAATCATCATCGGCCCCACGAGAAAAGAGATAATCAGCGCGGTCAGAACACCCAGGATGGCCCGCAACGTCAGATACTGAAATACATTGAAACCGGTATCGAAGCGGGCGAGGTATTCAGCGAGATAGAGCAGCATGTCAGTATTCGCCTCCCACGGCCAGAGACTCTACAACCCGTTCCATACCGGCACTTCTTGAGCCCTTGATCAGTACCCGGTCTCCGCTGTGGAGGAATCCATCCAGCGCTTCAATCAAGGCGTCCCGGGACTGAAACCCCAGACCTCCGCTGCCGAAACTCTCGGCGGCCAGTCCGGCGGGGCCTACGGCATAGAGGTGCTCCACTCCGGAACGCTTAGCCAGATCGCCCAGGATCCGGTAAAAATCATCGGCCTTGTTCCCAAGCTCAGCCAGTTCGCCAAGCACCAGAAAACGACGTCCCGGGGCGCTGGCCAGCACATCGATCGCGGCAGTCACTGAATCGGGATTGGCGTTATAACTGTCATCGATGAGGCTGACACCCTTTCGGCCGGCTACTGGTTTCAACCGCCCTTTGACCGGTTTCAACGCGGCCAGTCCGGCCTGTATCCCATCCAGATCCATACCCGACGCCTGGGCCGCGGCAATTGCCGCCAGCGCATTTAACCGGTTGTGCCCGCCAGCCAGTGATAACTCTATTTCCAGTTCGCCGGCCGGCGTGTTTACCGGGAAGCGCGTGATGAATCCCTGCTCATCCCAATCGATTCGCACCCTATCGGCGCGGCTGCTTACATCCGCAGGATTCTTCACGCCGAAAGTACACACACGGCGCTCACCCGCCATGGTTTTCCACAGAGGGGCCCAGACATCGTCGGCATTAAGTACGAAACAACCCGACTCCGACAGGCCGTTCAAAATTTCAGCTTTGGCATGAGCCACACCCTCGACATTGCCGAAACCCTCCAGATGGGCACTGCCTGCGTTAGTGAGCACAGCCACATCCGGTCTGGCCATTCGACTCAGATAGTCGATCTCACCCACATGATTGGCACCCATTTCCACCACGGCGTACTCCTCGTCCTGCAATCCCATCAGGGTCAGTGGAACCCCGATATCGTTGTTCAGATTGCCGCGGGTTGCCAGCACACGGCCTCGCTGTGAAAGGATCGAGGCGATCATCTCTTTGACGGTGGTCTTACCATTGCTGCCGGTGACCGCGATCAGCGCGGCGCCGCTGGCCTGTCGCCACAATCCGGCGAGCTTTCCCAGACCGATGCGGGTATCCGGCACTTCCACGGAAGGGGTATCCAGATCCTGGGCCCGGCAGACCATGAATCCCGACGCACCCAGATCCCGGGCCCGGGACAGATAGTCATGACCATCGAACCTGGGGCCACGCAACGCGACGAAGAGATCGCCCGCCCGAATGTGGCGGGTGTCGGTACTGACCGATTCGATATAAGGGTTGTCTCCGGTGTGGGACGCACTCAGCCCGGAGGCGATTTCCGAGAGTCTGAAACCGATCATCGCGCCATCCCCCCGAGAACATCCGACACCTGATCGCAATCACTGAAGGGAATTCGACGATCACCCACCTGCTGGACCGCTTCATGACCCTTACCTGCCACCAGAACCAGGTCACCGGCTCTTGACTCTTCCAGCGCGGTACGGATAGCCAGGGCACGATCATGAATGACCCGCGCATCGCCGGGGGTCTTCATGCCGGCAAGAATTTCCCGGACTATCCGGTCAGGGTCCTCACCGCGGGGATTGTCGTCGGTGACGAACAACCCATCCGCGAGGGACTCAGCGATCCCTCCCATCTGAGGGCGCTTGCCCCGGTCTCGATCCCCACCGCATCCGAACACACAAATCAGGCGACCTTCAACATGATCCCGCAAGGCAGCGAGCACATGCTCCAGTGCATCCGGTGTATGGGCGTAGTCGACCACCACCAGAGGTAGCGCTGCCCCGCCGAAGGATTCCATCCGCCCCGGCACTGTGCGCAGCGTCGAGAGGCGCCGGACAGCCTCTTCCAGGGAATACTCCCGGTGGAGCAACACCGCGAGAACCGCAAGCAGATTGCTTGCGTTGAATCGACCCAGCAGGGGCGAGTGCAACTCGCCCCCGCCCCAGGTGCTCTCAATCGAAATACGCATACCGGACAGCGAGGTTTCGATTCCGGTTGCCCAGACATAACTGTCGAGACGATCGATCACCCCGTGCTTCTCCCCGCTACCGTAGCCGATCCGGGTCAAATCCGTGGGTAACGCTTTCGCCAGTTCGCACCCGAGGGAGTCATTGATATTGAGTACCGCGCTGGACAGTCCCGGCGTGTCGTATAACCGCTTTTTGGACTTTGCATACCTTTCCATGCTGCCGTGATAATCCAGATGGTCACGACTGATATTGGTCAGCGCGGCGGTATCGAAACGAATGGCCGCCGCACGACCCTGCTCCAGTGCATGGGAGGACACTTCCATAGCCACGGCTCTCGCTCCCCGTGCCAGCAGATCAGACATGAGTGCCTGCAATTGCACCGGATCAGGTGTCGTATGAGTACCGCCCTCGAGGGCATCGGGAAAACCGTTACCCAGGGTTCCGATGATTCCACAGGGAGTGTCCGGAGCCAGCGCACGGGCAAGAAAATGGGTACAGCTGGTCTTGCCGTTGGTGCCGGTAAACCCGATGACATCCAGGTGCTGGCTGGGGTTGCTGTAAAAACGCCCTGCGATTTCGCTGACCCGTTTTCCAAGATTGGGGACGGGTATCAAAGGTGCATCTTCGGTGGATAACCGCTCCGCTTTTTCCTGAACCCAACGCTCATCGGGCTCGTACAACACCCCCACGGCCCCCGACTCCAGCGCCTCGGACAAATGATCGAGTCCATGCTGGCTGCCGCCAGAGCAGGCGAGAAACAAACCGTTTTCATGTACCTGGCGGCTATCCATTGCCAGAGAACCAATGGAGCGGTCCCGGCAGGAAGCCGGTATGGGGAAGTCTGACAGCAGTTCCCCCAGGGATACGCCATTAGAGGTTGATGGAGACAAAGTCATCCCGCCCCTCCGGATGCAGCCAGCCTGGCACCGTCCTGGTGCACCGCATCCGGGGGAATGTTCAACAGCCTCAGGGCCCCCGCCATCACTTTGGAAAAAACCGGTGCGGCTACCTGGCCACCATAGTACTTGCCCGCCCGGGGTTCATCGATCATGACGATCATCACCAGGCGGGGGTCGCTGGCTGGGGCCATTCCGGCGAATACAGCCATGTAACGGTCATCGGCGTAACCACCGGAGATACTTTTCTTAACCGTGCCGGTCTTTCCTGCAACCTGATACCCGGCCACTGCAGCCCCGGGCGCCGTCCCTGCCGGAGAGACCACGGCCTTCATCATCGTGCGCACCGCGCGGGCCGTTTTCCTGGACAATACCCGGGTCCCTTTGGGCGCCTGATCGATGCGTAACAGCGACACGGGTCTGCGAACACCGTCGGCGGCCAGCACACCATAAGCCTGGGCCAGCTGCATCGGAGTGACGGAAAGGCCGTATCCGAAGGACAGGGTTGCATGATCGATTTTCGCCCAGCCGCCGGGAGGCGTCAGTTGCCCCGACGCTTCGCCGGGAAAGCCCGTCTCGGCGGACTCTCCGAAACCCATGCTGGAAAAGAACGACCATAGCTCCTCTTCCGACAATCCCATAGCTATCTTGCTGACACCCACATTGCTGGACTTGGCGATCACGGTGGAGACATCGATCACGCCGTAGTTTCGGATGTCTTTGACCTTGTAGCGACCCACCTTGAGTACACCGGGACGCGTATCGATCTTTGTATCGGGATCATAGCGACCGGTTTCCAGGGCGGCGGCAACCGTAAAGGGCTTCATGGTGGAGCCAGGCTCGAACACATCTGTAAGCGCCCGGTTCCGAAAGCGACCCCGCCGACCGCTCTTCGAGCCATTGGGGTTATAAGCAGGCTGGCTCACCATCGCCAGCACTTCACCGGTCCTGACATCCAGCATGACGGCGGATCCGGATTTCGCCTTGTTGTGCTTCACTGCGGCCTTGAGTTCCCGGTAGGCCAGAAACTGCAGACGACGATCCAGACTCAATGCCAGGTCTCTGCCGTTCACGGGCACCCGGATGCTTTCCACATCTCTGACCACCCGTGCCTGACCATCCCGTATCACCCGCTTTTTACCCGGCACTCCCTGCAGCCAGTTCTCGTAGGCAAGCTCCAGCCCCTCCTGGCCCTTGTCATCCACATTGGTGAACCCCACCACATGGGCGAACACCTCACCTGCCGGGTAGAACCGCCGGTACTCCCGCTGCAATCCCACACCACTGATTTCGTGTTTCTCCAACACCTTGTTCAACCGCTCGGCCAGGTCCGGATTGACCCGCCGCTTGAGATAAACGAATGAACGGTTGCTACGCCTGGCCAGCAATTGACGAAGATCATCGGTCTTTTTTCCCAACACCTGTGCCAGGGGTGCCAGGGCAAACCGCTCAGGGGCCAGCACCCATGGGTTGGCCCAAACCGAATCCACCGGAGAACTGATGGCCAGGGGCTCTCCCAGTCGGTCGGTAATCATTCCCCGGTGCGCGGACACCTCCACAACTCGCAGATGACGCCGCTGCCCCTCACGCTGGAGAAAGTCAGTTTCAAATATCTGCTGATCCACCGCTTTCCACACCAACACCAACCCCGACAAACCAAGCAGCGTCAACAGCGTCCAGCGCCTTGCACTGAAGCTGGGCAGCTTGGTCTGGCTATCCTTCAGGACTTTCTGTGCCCGTTTTTTACGCTTCGACGCTGTCATGCTCAGGGCCTGATCACCACGACGTCGGTTGCTCTCGGTATGTGCATTTTCAGTTTCTTTCTAGCGATACGTTCCACCCGGACATGGGTGGCCAAAGTGCTCTCTTCCAACTGCAAGCGACCCCATTCGACATCGATGGCATCACGCTGGGCGCGCAGCTGCTGTAGTTCCACAAACGCTTTTCTCGAAGCGTACTTCGCGTATACCACCGCGGTACCCGAGGCCAGCACCGACAGAGCCAGCGCGACCAGTAATATCCAGCTTGCCCGGCTCAACCCAAACGCTCCGCCACTCTCATCACGGCACTGCGGGCTCTGGGGTTGGCGGCAACCTCCGCTTCCGAAGGGTAAACAGCCTTGCCCACCGACTTCATCCTGGGCTGCATCTCGGACTCCCTGACAGGTACACCGGCAGGAAACCAGTCCCCCCTTGCCTGGTCACGGATAAAACGCTTGGCAACCCGGTCTTCCAACGAGTGAAAACTGATCACCACCAGACGCCCTCCCGGGGCCAGAACATCCACCGCCTGGCTCAGACAAGCCTCCAGGTCGGACAACTCACTATTTATATGTATACGTATTGCCTGAAAACTCCGGGTCGCCGGATGCTTGCCTTTCTCACGCCTGGGTACAGCACCTGCGATCAGGTCCGCCAGTTTCCCGGTAGTCTCGATGGGCCCCTCTTCCAGTGCCCGGGTAACGGCATTGGCGATGCGCCGGGAAAAGCGCTCATCACCGTAGCGGTAGAGCACATTGGCGATTTCCGAACTCTTGGCCGTTGCCAACCACTCCGCAGCACCAACACCCTGGCTATAGTCCATTCTCATATCCAGTGGGCCATCATTGAGAAAACTGAAACCCCGATTCGGATCATCCAGCTGGGGCGAAGACACCCCCAGATCCAGAAGAATTCCGTTTATCCGCCCCTGCCACTCCCGCATCCTGACCAGATGCTCCAGCGCGGAAAACGAGGCCTGTTCAATGGAAAACCGATCATCGGTTTCTACCAGTTTACGACCGGCTGCTATCGCCTCCGGATCCTTATCGATGGCAAGAAGCCGTCCCTCCTTATCCAACTGTCCGAGAATCGATTGGCTGTGTCCCCCACGACCGAAAGTGCCGTCTACGTATCTACCCGAGCCGGAGATAACGAGTGCCTCCAGCGCCTCTTTCAATAGCACCGGACGATGTGTACCCGTTTTCGACATCCTCAGATAGAGAGCGATTCAAGATCTGGAGATATCTCCAGGCCCTGCAGGTCCACCTGCTCCAGCCAACCATCACGCTGCTCGTTCCAGCGGCTCTCATCCCACAGTTCGAACCGCTTCCCCTGGCCGATCAGCATTGCGTGCTTCTCCAGACCGGCGAATTCGCGCAGTGGCTGCGGAAGCAATATCCGTCCCTGCCCATCCATCTCCACCTCGGTCGCGTGACCTACCAGGAGACGCTGTACCCGTCTGGTGGTAGGGTTGAACAATGGCAAAGCCATTAAGTTGGCTTCGAACTCCTCCCAAACCGGGAGTGGGAATATCTGGAGGCAGTAATCCGTGTTCACTGTGATCACTAACTGGGAGGCGCACGACACCTTCAGCAGCTCGCGATACCGGGTCGGTATCGCAAGACGCCCTTTGGCATCCAAGTTGATCTTGTTGACTCCCCGGAACACAAAAACCCACCTCGGAGGGCATTCTCCCCATTAATCACCACTTTCCACCACTTATCACCATAATAGGTAGGATTTTTAGACCTTGTCAAGATAATCTCCCTTAAAAAACACAGAAAGTTCCTTAAAAGACAGGGAGTTACAGAGAGAATTTCGAAAACATAGAAAAATAACGCGCGCAAAAACAGCGAGCTAAATTGCACACTTAAAGTGAATTCTTGGAGTTGGGATTTTTACGACTAAGAAAAAAAGTGTGACGCACACCCCGGAGGGATCCGGTCTGTGAGCAAGGCGTCGTGGACCCGAGCCATGCCTGTTCTTGAAAACAGCTGATCTGCCACCGCCAATTTTTTACCACTTTACGTCCCAAATTACCAGTTTTTTTTGAAACCGGTGGAATCGATAACCTGATGATTCGTTGCGAAATAGTCCCGCCTTCGGGTGGACGCAGGTCCGGCTCTGGTATTTGATCGGCGGCTTCGCTTCTCTTCATGCAACAGTTCCGTCCACCAGCACATCAGAAGCTGTTTTAGAAATCCTCCGACCCTGGAAAAAGAAAAAAGCCGGGGCATTGAGCACAGAATCCTGCGTTCCGCTGAAAACCTTGCAATTTATGGGTAACTGCTATAATCGAAGGAAGCCACTTCTGGTTCACCGCAATCACAGGGATGTATTGCCACATGAAAAACAAGGCAGCAATAAACCCAGGCCAGGAAGCTTTCCCCTATATTCAGGGAGTACTCCCCAATGCCTGTCGGAGTCTGCTGATTTCGGAAAAAATCCGGGAACCTCTCGCCCGGCTCGCTATCAGGGCTATCCGCAGCCTTGCCTATCAAACCGTTTCATTGGTCAGCAGTATCTACCCCTGCTCCCAGCAAACTAACAATAAAAAACCCACGATCATGCCCAGCCTGGTTGTCCCAGGGCGAATAGAGGCTGTGAAAATAAACATTCCCAAGACATCGATCCTCTGCCGGAAACACCTTTCAACCATACAGGGTTTTTTCCTCAGATTGCTGAGCCAGGTTTCAACCGAACCAGCGGTATGTTCCTTGAGGCGCGCACCGGAAGGCTGGTCAATGAAGAATTCTAAAGGCCGCGAAACCAGGGAGCCGGCAAGGTAATCACCTGTTAGATGAAAAAAGACGAGGCTTATTTAGGTGTTAGCATTCGTTTGCGCAGTGACGTCCACTGACTACATAGTCAGACAATGTCATCATGCAAAACGCATTGATAAGTACGTATTAACCTATTCAGCAAAATACATCGTAAACATGATAAAGAGGACGAATCATGTAGATGTTGGATCTTTACCGATAGTTCAGGATGACTCAATATGAATACGAAAATGCTTGTTGTGACAAATCGGTGTTTAGAAGATAAGAATGTAAATAATGAATCAATGCTTGGAGAAAAAACAAATAAGAAAGGCCCTGCTGAAGTAAGGCTTGCATGGGCAGAAAAAAAAGCAAGAAATGGCATTTAGCTTTACAGCGATATGTCTGCTTGACAGGTTCTGAGGACAGTATACTTAGTTCACCGCAAAAGAATGAATAGTTAAGTATACTGGCCCAGAATTCGCAGTTCGAGCCATATCTGAAAAGTCAAAAGACGTGAAGAACTGAGGTGACTACTCACTCCGCATGGGTGCTTTGTTCTGGAAGGCGTCGTATATAGCTCCCTGCAGACTTAGCTTTGTTATTCTTGCCAAAGAGACTTCCTCCATAGATCACCCATATGGGGTAATCTTTGGGAGTTAGCAGTTACAAACTGAGAGCTAGATAAAACAAAATGAACCAGCAAATAAACAGGATATAGACCACGACTTTTGCCAATCTCTAGTTCCGGAAGACTAACAACAGGAATTACAGGAGCAAAGGAGTTCGGGCAGTGTAATCAAATCACAACTTAACGCCGAGCTGGAATAAATGAAATGCCCCTAAAATTCAGTAAGGAATGAGGGAGAAGGAAAAAACCTAATGGTAAACACAATCAAACTATTGTTATCTGGTTTTGTGACATTTTTAACAGTATCTATCTGTGTTGCTCAAATACCCACAAATATTCAAACGAAGTCGACATTATCGCAGTTTCGTCTAGAACAGAAAATTCAAACTTTGGAAAAAGAAATAGCAAAAAAAATGAAAGTATTTCTGCAACTGAATCAGCTATACAAGATATTACCAGCGGAAATGATCGAGTAAATAGTATCCATTTCGATTTCACCAGTATTAGAGATTCCATAAAGAAACTTCGTGACCTATTACAGAGGTGGAATTCGTCAAAACCGGGGATTCTAATCCCAACAGCCGAGTTATTAAGTTACAGAAGGTATACGTCAAACATAATAGAGTATCCACTTCGGCTCCTAGACAGGGAAATAAGCAATATAACGAACTACTACTTCCCTAGATCTTATGCGCGCTCAAGGGATGGTTATGGTTATTTAAAGCACTTTGAAAAAGCGCTGAGAGCATCAGGGGGAATAGACTCAGGATATATTGTTTCCAAATTTAAAAATATAGGTATTTTTATAGAATTAGACTCAGTTCGAAGGTACTTTAATAGTGATGATAACGACATTGCTGACACAGAGATTGAAAAACTACAAAGCCATTTGCCGCCCTTAATCGCACAACTGAAAGAGGAAAATGAACCTGGGATAAGCAGTGATTTTGAGGATGTATTTAATGATGTAAAAAACCGTGCTATTGATGACTTTGAAAAAGTAATCAAACGCCTCCAAAAGCATCACTCTGAATTAACACAGGAAAAAAACTTACTTGAAAGTGAATTATCAGAGCGTGACAGGCAATATCAAGCCTATTTAGATCGATCATTAAAAGCTAAAAAGTTCTTATGAGTCAATGTCGGTTAACTTTATGATAGGAGGCATAATACTGATATTAATAATACTACTCTTTATGTCACGAGGAAACAAAGAGATTGCGGATAAACTCATAGAAAGGAGAACGCTGGTAGAGATACTTAGCATGGGTTTTTTGCTACTTGCTGTAATAATCCTTGGAACCAGTGACAAAATCCAAGCAGAAACTTTGGGCACACTGCTAGGCACGATTGCAGGCTACGTTTTCGGTAGACAGATGGCAGAACGAGTACCTCCGGATGATACCACTACCAGGTAAATACAATAGTTTCTATACGATATCACTGCACGAGTTCCGTAAATAAGGGGAGAAAAATGGGGTACTGGATTCTGGAGGCAAAACACAACTATATGAGTCGGCAGGAGAGCCACCTGTTATGTACGATATAAGAATTAGTACGGAGATATGACATGACATAGAAGAAAGGTGACGGAGGGATTATTTTTAAATCCCTCCGTCACCTTTTAGTAGTCAGGTTAATGACGGCCTTAGGACACGAGCAAACGGCAAACTTTGGTGGTCGTGTTCTGACAGCATTCCTCATTGCGGGAGGGAGTGATGGAATATTTCGTATTTTCTCAAAGTCAGGAATACGAAACCCGACAGAACGTAAACAAAAAGCTGAAGAAGCCAGGGCACAGGCCCAGCAAGACCAAGGGACAGAATGAAGCTAATAAATAAGGATATTTCTTGCGCAGCCGCGACATATCCAGTTATTGAACAAGCCCGTGATGGACTGACTGTATAAATAAATAGACCGACAGGAACTAGAGATGGGTTCCAGGGACAGTGTATTTAACTCACCGTAATAGAATGATTAGTTAGTTATACTGTCCACAGAATTTGGACAATGAAAAAAAGATGGGAAAAATATTTTTGTAAGAGTATTACCAGACTACAGAAAGGAGAAGTAAGAATTGAAGCGAATGCAACAACAACCTGGCTTGTATTATGAGAGTGGAAAGTCACCCTGTAGATTGTGAATCAAACCACCTTTTCTGTGAGCAGCCACCTACATTATCATGGTATTAGAAATCCGCAAATAGTCATCACATACGAATTGGGAGACTGGAATGAAAAAAATTATTCACTTGAGCGACACCCATATTGGATACAGGGACTTATCGACAAAAATGGGTGATATTGTAACGAGGATTATTTATACAAAAGAAAATTCAGCTGACTATGTGATTGTACATACGGGTGACGTTGTCGAAGACGCAACAAGAGATGGCAGCTATGAAGAGGCTTTAGCACATTTCAAGAGACTTACAGATGCAGGATTTACTGTGTTGTATGTTCCAGGAAACCATGACTATGGAACAGGCTCTTTTGGGTCCGGCAAGTATGTCAAAAAATTCAAAAAGCACTTCTATGGAACCCACAATTTCACCTATCCAATAAAAACGATAATTGATGAAACTGCGTTTATTGGACTGGACTCGATGGCTGAAGAACTAAATTGGTACGACAGATTATTTGCCGAAGGCGAATTGGGAAAAAAGCAGCTGAAACGATTGTCCGACCTCCTCAAAGAAAACGATGTTAAAAACTGTAAATACAGAGTTGTCTATTTGCACCATCATCCATTTCATCCAAAACTATTTCATCATCTGAAAGACACTGAGGAACTAGGAAAAACCCTAAAAGGAAACGATATATCTGCGCTTCTTTTCGGACACAATCATGATGGTAGGGTCTGGAGCGGCCGATGGGGTATTTCACGCATTTATGACGGGGGAACATCCACTGGGAAGGAAGGAAAACCAAACCCTCACAGAGTAATAGACCTTTCAAGAGATCCCGCATTTGATTATGACGCTCAATTCTAAATGTGGCGATACTATTAATCGGTTTCGAAGACAGTAGCAGTTCCAGTGACAGTCTGTATAACTCGCAGCTCCGGGGACAGTGTACTTAACTTACCATAAAAGAATGAATAGTTAAGTATACTGCCCCCAGAATTCCTTACGCTTATAAAGCGTACCAGTGAGTTTAGCCCCAAAACCGAAAAATGACCCAATGAATAATCCCATTCTTGTTGTCGCAATGGCTGCTCTGCTCAGTGCCTGTGAATCAGAACCTCAAGCCATTTTTGGATTCCAAGACGAAGGGATGGGAAGATATGTCGTAAAGGGCTTGGAAGAACGCGGTATTTGGTACCGTAGTGAGCGCGAGGGTCGCATTATCATGTATAGGAAAGACCTTCCAATTGTTGAAATTATCGGCGCTGAATTCGGTGAACGCACTATTCCGTTCGGTAGGTCAACGGCAATGCCATTGACTTAAGCATCAACCTCATCGCGTACGCTTGTAATTGCCTTGAAAACCCTGCAATTTTATTTTGCGAAGGTTTCGTGGATAGGATCGATCGGGCCGGACAGCCTCGACTGCATCAACGAGCTGCGTCAAC
>JAAELC010000793.1 GCA_024227135.1 Gammaproteobacteria bacterium | reverse complement strand
CTGAGCTGATACCCTGCGCATTATGGAACGATACATAATTTCCGAGGCCCTTACTGCGTCTTCCGCAACAGATTGCCTGTGCGGGGTGAGTAGTTACCCTTGCCAACAAGTTCACGATCGCGATGATCGGGCGGTTCGTTGTGCCAGCACGATGGCAACACCACTCAGGGTTGCAATAGAAGCTATCGACAATCGCAGAGTCAATTGCTCTGAAAGCAGGATAACCCCACCGAAGGCAGCAATCACCGGTACCGAAAGCTGGACAGTAGCGGCCCGGGTGGCTGTGAGACCGGGAAGCGCTGCATACCATATGGCATAACCCGCACCGGAGGCGACAGCGCCGGAGACCACTGCCAATCCGATACCAACCGAAGAACCGTGAAAGTCGTCGATAAACAAGAGACTGACCAGAATAACCAGTGGCACCGAACTGATGAAGTTATTAGCGGTGGCTTCCAGGGGATCAGTAACACCTCTGCCCAGCAACGAATAAAACCCCCAGGCAATGCCGGCAATAGCCATCAGGACCGCCCCCAGAGGATCCGGGGCGGTTATTCCCGGAAAAACCAGATAGAGCAGCCCGAGTAAAGCCAGAATCAGTCCAACCCACGACAGCAGGGGAAACTGCTCACCACCACGCAGTGCGATGGTAAACATCGTCAGCTGCACCGCACCAAACAGAATCAATGCACCGGTACCTGCATCCAGAGACAGGTATGCAAAGGAGAAGAAAACCATATAGGAAAACAACATGGCCACGGAACGCCAGTCGGTTGAAGAGCGGCCATTGGCTCGCCAGCGGGGCAGTACGATAAGACACAGCAACACCGCACCCGATATCACCCTGATACTGGCAAAGCTTGCAGCGTCGATCAGCCCCTGACCCAGAGCGAGACGACACAACAGGGAGTTGGCAGCAAATGCCAGCATCGCTACAGTCGTCAGCAACACCGTATTCATGGGATATCAGGTTCCGCAAAAAGTCTGATGCACCACTTCATGGGGCTCAGGTGGAAGCCGGTAAACAGAGCTGTGAGGGCGTTCCCCCCAGGGAGAGGCAAGGATTTGAAGCAGCTCTTCAAACGGATCCAGATCGCCACTGACTGCTGTGTCGAGAGCCGCCGCTACGCGATGGTTTCTCGGAATAACCACTGGATTCACCCGGCGCATTTGGGTTGCTCGATCAGCTGGTTGGATCGCTTCGTGGTCAATACGCTCACGCCAGCGACCCAGCCAGTCACTGGCGGCAGCACTGTTACCCAGCTCGGTACAGAACCCGTCGTTCAGACCTTCAGCTGCATCACACAGGGCTCGAAAGGTATTGGTAAAATCCGCACTGGCATCGGCCATCGTCCTCAACAGGGCATCGACAAGTTCAGCGTCGCCAGAGTGCGCTTTACCCAACCCCAGCTTAGCCCTGAAGCAGTCGAGACGGGCCTGCTCGAATATTCCGGGGAAGTCATCGATCGCGGCCTGGGCCTTGTCGACGGCTCGATCCGGGTCTTCATCAATGAGAGGCAGCAGTGATTGAGCCAGACGGGAGAGATTCCACTGAGCGATAGGAGGCTGATTGCCGAAGGCATATCGACCATTGCGATCGATCGAACTGTAAACCGTCCCAGGATGGTAGGTGTCCATGAAAGCACAGGGGCCATAGTCGATGGTTTCTCCGGCAATCGACATGTTGTCGGTGTTCATCACGCCATGGATAAAGCCGACCCCGAGCCATTGGGCCACTAGATGGGCCTGCCTGGCAATCACAGAACGGAGCAATGCCAGACAGGGGTTTTCATCAAGCCGGCTCTCCGGATAATGGCGGTCGATAACGTAATCGGCCAAGTGCCGGAGGGCTTCGGCATCCTCCCGGGCAAAAAAGTACTCAAAAGTTCCGATGCGTACATGGCTGCGCGCCACACGGGTGAGTACCGCTCCAGGCAACTCGGATTCACGATAAACCGGTTCCCCTGTGGAAACCGCCGCCAGGGAACGGGTGGTCGGGATGCCCAGCCCGTGCATGCTCTCACTGACGATATATTCCCGCAGTACTGGCCCGAGCCATGCCCGCCCATCCCCAGCCCGCGAAAAAGGCGTTTGGCCCGAACCTTTGAGCTGGATATCGAATCGTTCACCCCGAGGGTCGAGCACTTCCCCCAGAAGAATCGCCCGTCCATCACCAAGTTGTGGCACGAACCCCCCGAACTGATGACCGGCATAGGCCATAGCCAACGGCTCCGCCCCATCCGGTACCGAGTTTCCAGCTAATACAGCGAGCCCACTGGGGGAGCTCAGCAAATCAGGTTCCAGCCCCAGCTCCACAGCAAGAGAGTGATTAAGCTTCACCAGCCCTGGAGCTGTAACCGCTACCGGGGCTTGCCGGACGTAAAAGCGGGAAGGCAGGCGTGCATAGGTATTTTCAAAGACGATATTCATTCACCACTTCCCGATTCCAGAGACAATTCCGGGGATCGATTCCCCCGGCGACCAGATGTTTCAAATGTCACTCTTGTAACACCGGGGATAGAGATCCGGATTTCAGACTAATCCCATCAGCCACCTCACTCATCTACGCCAGATACCCGACCGACAATGAAGCAAGGGATACAGAGTAACTACCAGGGTTCCCGAAGGTACTCCCTATCGTCTACACGGCCACTGCTGGTTCGGCCTCGTAGATACCACCAGGTCATTCATGCCACCAACCCAATACCTCCCAAAGCTTGTGACAACCTCCCACCTGCTGATGCTCACAGGCAGAAGCTACCCTTTTGACATACTACGCGAACCCCGTCCGTGAATGTCCATGGGAATAATGGGTATAGGTCCCTGACAGCAGCGGTTCACCATGCACAGCAAAAAGAGACAGGTATCGATTCTGCCAGGTGCTGACAGATCAACAGCTAATGAGACATTCCCAGCTTCACACCGAACCCTACCAGCAACAATCCAGCCGCACTATCCAGCACCTGCCCTATAGCTGGCCTTTGCAGCCACAGCCGAGCGCGATCGATCATCAGCGTCAATGCTCCCAGCCAAAGAATACTGATAAGAAAGTGAATTCCCGCCATCGTTAAAGCCTGGGGCGCCGCCGGATAAGCCGGATCGATAAACTGGGGCAGAAAAGCCATGTAGAAAATAATCGGTTTGGGATTCAGCACGTTTGATAAAAGCCCTTCGCGCAACGAAGTTGCCGAGGGCACAGTGCTGACCGCAATGGACTGACTCGGAAGCAAGCCCCTGCGATTAACCGCCGAACGCAGACTTTGCAGGCCAAGCCAGACCAGGTAGGCTGCACCTGCCAGCTTGAGCAGGGCAAACAACCCGGCAGAGCCAAGCAGAATCACCGACAACCCCGCGGCTGACAGGGAAGCATGGACGAACAATCCCAGACAGATTCCCAGACTGGTCAGAAGACCATCCCGGTTACCACCCCGGGCTGCGTTACGCATCACCAGCAAAGTATCCACCCCAGGTGACAGGGTCAGGACGACGATAGCCAGCAGAAAGGGTAACCATTGGAAATGATCGAACATTCAAGCCACGCAGAAAAACCGGAGAGATTACAATACTCTATCTCTCCCGACGGTATTGCAAGCCCCGCGGCACCTCGGCAATCGCCCTGACAGCCTCTTGTTTCCTGTGGACCCTGGGAACCCAGTCATTGGATAATGCGCGAAATCAGGTACTTTGCAACCAGTTCAGACCCGATCCGGGTCTAAGGGCTGCGGCAGGAATCGTATATTCGACACTACTGGTCTTTTTGCTCACCTTCCCCGTTTTGGAAAGTGCCACACGGGATGGCTGCATGCTCCTCTCCAAACCTTGAAGCTGAGAAAGAGTCCAGCGTAATATCGGGATACTCATTTCTTGCCGCAGCCCTGATGTGCAGAACAGGATCAGAACCTGAAAAAAGCTTGGGAAGCAAACCACCTGACGCGATACAAATCCGCATGAAACATCAGTCCACATTGGTCCCCACCGGTTAGTCGATCGTGAACAGACATCCACTGCCTGTCATTGCCCTGCTGTTTGCGATGCTGTTCTGGGGTAGTTCCTTTATCGCGCTGAAAATTGCTTTTACAACCCACGACCCAATGCAGGTAATCTTCTGGCGTATGGCCATTGCCACGCTTCTCTTTCTACCGTTGCTGCCCCGTTTTCTGAAGATCCGAATTAAAACCGGCGATGTGAAGCTTCTGGGACTGATGACGCTGTTCGAACCCTGCCTGTACTTTATCTTTGAAGCCAAAGCCCTGGAGCAGACCACCGCATCCCAGGCCGGAATGATCACTGCCATTTTGCCACTACTGGTGGCGGTCGGTGCAGCCCTCTGGTTGAAAGAACCTGTTACCCGTCAGAACATAGTGGGATTTCTGCTGGCCATTGCCGGTGCCTGGTGGTTGAGTCTGAGCGGCGAGTCCAGCGAAACGGCACCCAATCCACAATGGGGCAACTTTCTGGAGTTTCTGGCCATGCTTTGCGCGGCTGGGTATATCCTGACACTGAAACGGTTGACCGCCCGTTACTCACCACTTTTCCTGACCGCCCTGCAAGCCTTGGCCGGGACGCTTTTTTTCCTGCCTGCGCTGTTCATTACACCAACGCCGGCAGAAGAGGCCTTCAACTTGACCGCTTTGCTGGCCGTACTTTACCTGGGCAGTATCGTGACCGTCGGTGCCTATGGTCTTTACAACTACGGAGTCAGCAAAATTCCGGTCTCCCAGGCGAGCGCCTATATCAATCTGATCCCGGTTTTCGCGGTACTACTTGGTTTCTTGATCCTGGGAGAGTCCTTTACTCAACCCCAGATACTGGCTTCCCTGCTGGTTTTCATCGGGGTTATCACCAGCCAATGGGGAAGCCAGGTACAACGCAAGGCCAAACGTCTGATCAGATTTTGAAACCGTGTATGACCTGCCGAAGCCCGGAAGAAAGCCCGGCAAGTGTGGTGCTGGTGACGGCAGTCTTTTCCGCATAATGAGACGACTGACCAATAGCATCGCTGATCTGAGTCACACTTCGACTCATTTGGTTGCTGACTTCTCCCTGTTCCCTGGCTGCCACAGCGATGGAACCATTCAAGTCATTCACCTCTTCGATAGACTGGGTAATACCCGACAGTGTCTGAAACAGTTTCTCCATATGCGATGCACTGTCGTTAGCATGAATTTCACCCCCACTCATATCGGTAACTGCCTTTTGGGTGTTTTCCTGCAGTTTACCGATCATCTCTTGGATTTCACCGGTTGACTTCTGGGTGCTCTGGGCGAGGTTTCTGACTTCATCGGCAACCACAGCGAATCCCCTGCCCTGCTCACCCGCACGGACCGCCTCAATAGCGGCATTGAGGGCCAGAAGGTTGGTCTGTTCAGCGATCCCACGGATCGCATCCACGATGGCTCCGATAGACTGCGCGTCCTGCTCCAGCTTTTGTATCTGATCACTGGTACCGCGCACAAATTTCACCATAGTGCCCAATACCTCAGTACTGTCCCCGGCTTCGCTCTGCCCCCGGGTCGCCTCTCCTGAACTACGGGTAACCGCTTCAACGGCCACTCCTGTGCTATCGATCACGCTCTCCGCGCTGGCAGCCAGTTGATTCATACCCGTCGCCACATTTTCCAGACGGACATGCTGCTGAGCGACATCTTCCTTGGTCTGCGTGGCGATAGAGCTGAGACTTTCCACCTCCTCATCGATACGGTCAGCGGTGGACATCAACTCTCCCAGAATGATACGAAACTCCTCGGACATATTGTTGAAATTTGCAGCCACCTGTCCGATTTCGTCCTTGGAACGTACCTTGACCCTCTGAGTAAGATCGGATTCCTTACTCATCTTACAGATACCCAGTGCCAACTCTGTGACCGGAAGGACAATATTACGGCGCACAAAAAGCCAGGCGAACCCCGCCACCAGCAAGGTACCCAGTATAGTTGCGGCCAGCACCTGCTTGAGCAGTTCCACCCTAGCCTCAGATTCTGACTTGAGTAAAGGTATCAACCCGGCAATCGACTCAGACAATGGGGAAAATGTATCGTGAATCGCCAGCGACGAATCATAAAACTGGTCAGAGACCACATCCACATCAGGTGCCAGAAATACATCCGGGTGATTTCGATAAGCAAACCAGAGACTCAGGGTCTGCTCAACCGTCGCTGCCGTGGTGGGTGAAACTGGGGGTATAGATATGTCAGTTTGAGTAAAATGTGCGGGGTGATATGGATTCATCACCCCGCCAGAACCGCTATTTCACGGCGACAAATCGTTGTTTGACCACAGCCTGCCCGGCTGATGACAGGGTCCAGTCGATGAACTCGGCGGTCGCACCACTGGGGGCGCCCTTCGCTGTCAAATGCAGCGGGCGGGTAATCGGATAACTGGAGTTTTCGACACTGGCCTGCTGTCCGTCCACATCAAGGGGTCTCACGCCCTTTGCTTCGGTGAGGAAAGCGAAGCTGATCTGGCCGATAGCACCTGGGTTACGACCAACAGTGGTGACGATCTTGGCATCCGGTGTTATCACCTTCGTTCCAGCATAATCGTCGCCCCCCAGCACTACCTTGCGGAAGACCTTGCGAGTAGCCGACCCTTTTTTAACGATGTAAGTTGAAATGGCCAGATCGGGACCACCAACCTGTGACCAGTTCGTCGTCTTACCGGTAAAAATGTCTTTCAACTGGGCTGCGGTCAGACCGGTTACCGGGTTGCTTTCATTGACTACGGCGGCGATCGCATCTTTGCCAATCAAGGTGACATGTACACCTTTATCCACAAACTTCTGATTCACATCCCTGGCAACGCCACCGATATCGCACGCTGAACGCACCGGACACTTTTCGCCGCCGGAACTCTCACTGGCGGTCTTTATCTTGAACTTGGAACCCTGACACACACTACTGGCATCAGAAATATATTTACCGACAGTTGAGGATCCCTCATATTTGATCTCACCCGCGGTGGCAAGAAACGGGATGGACAGGGCGACTAAAGCGACGAAACCGGATTTCATGAAAATCTCCTTGAAAGTATGAATTTAACTGGACCTCTTGAATCCTAGCGTCATCTGGGCAGGGAATTTTAAAACTGCGGGACGGCACTCGATGAATCCAAACCGGGGAGACCTGTAAAAACCAGGGTACGAGGGCTCACCCCTGGAAAAACCACCGTCTATTGAGAAATCTGGTCTAAAATACCAGCATTCAGGCCTTCAAAGACTCAATTTTCGACACCGGTTTTCTCACTGTAAGACCCAGTTTTCGATATCATCAGCCCCCTGCCCTGACAATCCGGGGTTTCATCAACCCATATCCGGGTACAGGTACTGTAGTATCCTGCTATCAGATAACTCTGGCAGACCAGAGTCCGAGTGAAACTATCAGCACCGCAGGTTACGTTAACGGAGTTCAATCCCAATGAACCACTTCTTGATTCCTATCATCCCGCTTATTGTCTTTGCAAGCCTCTTGCTCAGTGCTTGCGACAGTGGACAGACACCTGCTGAGAACACCTCAGAAAATGTCGCGCGACCAGCGAAAATCGTTTCATTGACCGAGAATGTGGCAAACCTGCAGCGCACCTACCCGGGAATACTCGAAGCCTCTCAACAAGCGGACCTGGCATTCAGGGTTAGTGGCCAGCTGATCGAGCTGGCGGCATTTGCCGGCCTGCACGTCATAGCCGGTGATCTGCTGGCCCAGCTCGACCCCAGCGATTACCAGAACACCCTGGCAGAAAGACAGGCACGATTCGACCTTGCCGAAACTCAATTGGATCAGGCAAAAAAACTCCTGGAAAAAAACCTCTCCAGCCAGCTTTTGTTCGATAAAGCCAATGCTGAATTCAAATCCGCACGGGCTGCTCTGCAGCAGGCCCGCGACAACTTACGCTACACCTCGCTCAAAGCACCGTTCGACGGTGTTATAGCCCGAGTCGAGATCGAGAACTATCAACCGGTTCAGGCCCAGCTACCTGTTATTCACATTCGCAGCGATCGACAACTGGACATCCGCTTCAGTGTTCCCGAATCCATGATCGCCCGACTGAAGCGAGTTGATGACCCCGAAGTCATCAACAGCTTCTGTGGCCAGGTGACTCTCGTAACTCATCCGAATAAGTCGTACCGTGCCTGCCATAAAGAACATGAGTCGATTCCCGACCCATTGACCCGCAATTACGCCGCATTGTTCAGGCTCGATGAAATCAGTGATTTTGTGATTCTGCCGGGCATGACGGCCACCATCGAACTGGACTTTTCCCGGTTTCTTGCCGATCGGGCAGATCATGTGGTCTATGCCCCTGTGGAGTCAGTGCTCTCCGAGGAAAACAGAACATGGCTATGGCAGCTGGACGCGGAGATGCGAGCCCGTAAAATCGAGGTCACCTTAGGGCGCATCGAGGGTGGCCGGGTTGAGATCACCAGTAGAATCGACCCTCAGAAAAGCATTATCGCCGCGGGCGTGAGCTATGTTCGTGAAGGCATGCTGGTTAAACCGATTGTCAAACAACGTGGATTGTAGGAATCACAATGAGTATCACCGAGTACACGATCCGCAATTCGACAGTCACCTGGATGATGATACTGCTGTTGATTTTCGGTGGTATCTTCTCTTTCGGAAAACTGAGCCGTCTGGAAGACCCTGCCTATACCATCAAGCAAGCCATGATTCTGGTCAACTATCCCGGGGCATCCGCACTGGAGGTCGAAGAAGAACTCACACTGCCGCTGGAGAACGCACTACAACAGCTATCGGCTCTCGATAACGTCACATCCACCTCCAGTGCCGGTCTGTCCCAGATCATGGTGGAAATGAAAAGCACCTACCGTAAACAGCAGCTGGCACAAATCTGGGATGAAATGCGCCGCAAGATCAATGATCTTCGTCCCCAGCTTCCGCCGGGTGTGGAAGAACCCCAGATCATTGATGAGTTTGGTGATGTCTACGGCATGTTTCTATCGATTACCGGGGAAGGCTATGGATTCGATGAGTTGGCCGACTATACAGACTATTTACGCCGGGAGCTGGTATTGGTCAATGGCGTCAGCAAAGTCAACGTGGGGGGACGCCGCCAGGAAGAGATCTATATCGAAGTCGACCGTGCCAAGCTGGCTGCCAGCGGCTTCTCCCTGACTGACGTCCAGGGTTTGCTCAGCTCTCAGAATCTGGTCAGTGATGCCGGCAAGGTGCGAATCGGTAGTGAGTATCTGCGGATCAGCAGCAAGACCGAAGAGTCAACGGGATACCAAAGCCTGGGAAATATCCTGATCGGCAGCACAGACGGTCAACTTGTCTACCTCCGGGATATCGCACGTATCTCCCAGGGCTATACCGATCCGCCGTCCCATCTTTACCATTTCAACGGGCAAACTGCTTTAACACTGGGGGTCTCCTTCTCCGACGGTGTCAATGTGGTTGAAGTGGGTCAGGCGGTTCGTGAACGTTTACAGGAACTGGAACGAGCACGGCCACTGGGCATGATTATCAACACCGTCTATGACCAGCCAGCCCAGGTGGAAGCCTCTGTCGATAATTTCCTTGTCAGTCTTTTGCAGGCTGTCTTCATTGTTATTCTGGTACTGTTATTCACCATGGGACTGCGCCCGGGTCTCTTGATGAGCGGCGTGCTGTTGCTGACCATTCTCGGTACATTCACCCTGATGCTGGTCTACGGCATAGAGCTGCATCGTATCTCTCTGGGTGCACTGATCATCGCACTGGGAATGTTGGTAGACAACGCTATCGTTATCACTGAAGGTATCATGATCAGTCTTAAACGAGGGCTCGGTCGTATGGATGCAGCACGCACCATCGTCAGTCACACACGCTGGCCGCTGCTAGGTGCCACCATCATTTCCATCACCGCATTCGCACCCATTGGTCTGTCACCCGATGCCAGCGGGGAGTTCACCGGAAGCCTTTTCTGGGTACTATTGATCTCGCTGCTGCTGAGCTGGGTTCTGGCTATTACCATTACTCCATTCTTCTGCGTTAAACTTTTCCGTGAGCACGCGGTGTCAGAGGCAGCGGAATCGGACCCGTACAGGGGAATGGCATACCAGGTCTACAAAGCCATACTTCATCTGGTTCTGCGCTTCCGCTGGACGACCATGCTGGCCATGATCACCGCGCTGCTGGTTGCCGTAATCGGCTTCGGCCAGGTCAAACAGACGTTCTTCCCCGCCAGTTCGTTACCCATGTTCATGGTTGAATACTGGCTGCCCCAGGGCAGCGATATTCGTGCAGTCGATACTGACATACAAAGTATCGAACAAGAGGTCATCGATCTACCCGATGTAGAGCAGGTATTCTCCACCCTCGGTCGAGGGGCGGATCGATTCATGCTGACCTATCAGCCTGAATTCTCTTACCCGAGTTATGCCCAGCTGATCGTGCGTGTAGGCGACTTCGACAAGGTACAACCCACCATCGTCGCGATGAAAAAACTCTTGAACGATGCCTATCCCCAGGCGTTCACCAAGTTTCAGCGATTCGAGCTGGGTCCCAGCACCAAGGCGAAAATTGAAGCAAGACTGATCGGGCCCGATCCCGATATCTTACGCCGACTGGGACACCAGGTTATTCTGCTTCTGGAGGCTGAGCCGAACGCGATCAATGTTCGACAGGACTGGCGTGAGCGCACCAAAGTTCTGCGTCCCCTCTACGATGAGGCAGAAGGCCGGCGCCTGGGAATCAGCAAACGGGATTTCGATCAGGCACTCGCAATGAACGTCAGCGGTCAGAAGGTAGGGCTCTATCGTGATGGCAGCAAGCTGATACCCATCGTGCTTCGACCTCCCCTGGAGGAGCGAAACTCAATCAGCCAACTCGAAGACATTCTGGTTTACAGTCCTGCCAAACACGCTTACATCAATGTGGGTCAGGTCATGAAATCTGTGGACCTGGAATGGGAAGACCCGCTGATCAAACGCCGTGACCGAAAACGAACGCTGTCGGTACTGGCTGACCCGGTCACCGGATTGACACCCGCCACGCTGCACGCCCAGATCCGCGATAAGATCGAGCGGATTGATCTACCCATCGGCTATGAACTGAAATGGGGTGGCGAGTTTGAGGCACAGCAGGATGCCAATGTAGCCGTCTTTACCTTTGTCCCTCTTGGTGTACTGGTGATGATCGTGCTGACGGTTCTACTGTTCGGATCTGCAAAACAAACTCTGGTGATATGGATCACAGTTCCCTTATCCATGATCGGCGTGACTCTGGGATTGTTGGCCACCGATTCTCCCTTCAGTTTTATGGCCTTGCTGGCATTACTCAGCCTGGTGGGTATGCAGCTCAAAAACGGTATCGTGCTGGTCGAAGAGATCAAACGATTGCGGGAAGAGTTGAATCAGAAATGGAAAGATGCGATTACTCAGGCTGCCATAAGCCGACTGAGGCCAGTTTCCATGGCAGCAATAACCACCATTCTCGGAATGCTGCCACTTCTCGGTGACGTATTCTTCAAACCCATGGCCGTGACTATCATGTTCGGACTTGGGTTTGCGACCATTCTGACCTTGATCGTGGTGCCGGTGCTTTTTGCGCTGTTCTACAACGTAGAGAAGGCTTGATCTCCAGGTTGCGGTTCCATTACAAGGGCCATGGAGACCGGTACAGACCCAAAGCAAGTATTGGCTGTCGTTGCTCTTGGTCATAAAGGAGGAATATCACCGGTCTGTAATAATTATAGCACCCAGCGATATTCGAAGGTTGAATGAGAAGCTACATTACTAGACCTGACCCCAATGGCTGGGTGACCCCAATGGATTGGACTAAACATTTTGGGCGGGTTTTGGCAGAATAGTATGGACTGGGAACAATCGGCTGGAGATTGCAAATGGAGACAAAACGAGGCGCGAACACAGCTAAACCCAACCCGCTCTATCAATTGCTTCGGGAAGGGCTGGCCGAGGACTTCAACCAACGGCGAAAAGCTGGGGAATTCTGTGAGCTTCGAGGTACCGATCTGGGCGGGCTTGACCTGCGCAGCCTCGACGCCGTAGGACTCGACCTGAGAGACTGCTACCTGCGCCAGGCTGATTTGCGGGGGGTGGACCTCAGCCACGCCATGCTGGAGGGAGCCAGTATCAGCGGTGCAAAAATCTCCGGCACTTACTTTCCCCACGAACTCACTGCTGAAGAGATCACCCTGTCTCTGGTCCACGGCACCAGAATGCGATATCAGACCTGACCCCCCAGACACAATGAAAACCCAATACCATCTGTTCCTTTACGCGGGCCTGGTCATTTTTCTGGTGGGGGAGGATTCCGAGGTCCTTGCCCAGGAAGTCTATAAATGGGTTGGTGAAGACGGTCAGGTGCATTACTCGGATCAACCCGCGCAGAATAAAGCAGCTGATGTGGTTGAAATCCCGCCTGGTCCGGATGCCTCCCGGATAGAAGATGCGGTCAAAACAGAAGAGAGAATAAAAGAGGCCGGCGAAAAACTCACATCGGAACGGGAGAAGCGGGAGGAAAAGCGCCGCAAGCAGGCCGAAGCGTTACGCAGACAGCAAGCGGAAGAAGAGGCGCTGAAGCGTGAACTGGAAGCAGCCGCCGAACGGGAGCGCCAGCGCAACAATACAGGCCCGTCATACGGACCCTGGCCCTGGCCCCATCCCCCATCCCAATTACCCAACCGGCCTCGACCGGAGCAACCAATTGCGAACCCACCGGTGGTTATCTCACCTCAACCAAACGGGATATCAACCCCATCAAACGGGACATCACCCCCACCTCCGAGTTTTCGAAGTCAGTAGGGCCCGGCCGGCCCGGCCCGGGTATCTATCTCGACCGACAGAGCTCAGGGCCCGGCGGACGGGAACTCAAATATGACCTGCACCCTCGTGGCGTACCAGACTGGCTGTTCCCGCAGCGTTTCATGTCCGGCCTCGAGTGCTTTCAGCCCATAAACTTCCAGTTCAGGGACTCTCAGCTGAAAGCTGAGACGGATCAACAGTGCAGCAGGAGACGGTAGAGGGCCATCAGAGATTAGTTCCTGCAGAGCGATTCCCGGCAGCAGTGAATCATCGGAGCCGATCCAGCCATCTTCCTCGTAAAAGCGTTTCCAGGCCTGCCTGGTCATTACTTCGGCAAGGGCCAGATCATTCCTGTTACCTGAAAAAACCGCCCAGTCATAGAGTCCCGCCGCAACATATGCGTAATCCTCCAGCGCAGCCTGTCCCAACGGACCACCAGGGCCCCGGGCCCGCAGCAATCTTTCTCCGTCCCACAGGCGGGTAACCAGATAATCGCGCAGATCGGACGCTGCCTTGCGATAGCTTTCGTCTCCTAAAACCCGGGCACCCTCCACCAGCGCGGATAACATCAGCCCGTTCCAGGCCGCCAACTGCTTATCGTCCCTGGGATGACTACGACTGAGGCTGTCTACCAGCAGTTTCTCCCTGACATTCTGCTCCATGGTCTTCAGTTGTTCGACACTGGTCCCCGTTCGACCGGCCAGCGTTTCCAACCGTACCGCGTCCATCGGCAGATAGGCACCCTGGGTCACCGGGTCTCCTTCCAATCCCCAGCGTTGGCGCGCGAAGGCCAGCTCCTCGGGGTTTAAAAGCTTTTCCAGCTGCAGTTCTGACCAGAGATACCCACCTCCTTCCCGGTTTTCAGGATCGACTGCGGAGAGGCTCGCTATAAAGGCTCCCTCGTTCCCTTTGAGTACCTTCAGGCTGAAATCCAGGGTGTTCCTAGCTACAGTCAGGTAGTCGGGCCGATTCAGCACTTCAGCCGCCCTGATGTAAAGCCGTGACAACAACGCCTGACTGTAAAGCATTTTCTCGAAATGGGGTATTTGCCAACCGGGATCCACGGTGTAGCGGAAAAAACCACCACCGATATGGTCCCGCATTCCCTGACCCGCCATCTGATCCAGTGTGAGCACGGTAAGTTCCCGCAGTGCCCCGTCGGGGGTGGACACCAGCCTTTCCAGAAGCGCCGTCCACTGAGGTGCCATAGGGAACCGGTTCTGGCGGCCGAACCCCCCTTCCATATCATCACCGAGTGACAACGCCATGCTCACCAGAGCCGTTTCAAGGGCTTTACGATCCATCGGAGCACCCGATTCAGGGCGGAGTTGCGTGCGCGTCTTCTCCACAGCGATGGAAGCAAGACGGGCTGTACTTGCTAACTCTTCATGCTTTTCTTCCCAGAGTTGCTGGAGCTGGGTCAGCACCTGTTTGAAGGAGTCTCTGGGGGAATAGGTCAAGCCGAAAACCGGATACCCCTCCGGCGTCAGAAACACGTTGAGAGGCCAGCCGGCGCGACCACGGGTGCGCTGAACGAACTCGATCAAATGCGCATCCAGGGTCGGCTGGAGTTCCCGGTCCACCTTCACCGGAATGAAGTGCTCATTGAGCAGCGCGGCTATCTCCGGGTTTTGATAGCTCTCCTGCTGCATGACATGACACCAGTGACAGGCGAAATAGCCACTTGAAATGTATATTAATTTGTTCTCAACCCGTGCCTTGTCCAGCGCTTCCTGGCCCCAGGACTGCCAATGCACCGGATCCTGGGCATGCAGGAGCAGATAGGGCGAGGGGTGACCGGAGAGCTGATTCAAAAGACCGGCCTGAGCCGCAACAGGCAGGACAGTCAGCAGTAGAATCGTCAGAAAGGATTTCATGGGGCGTCGCCTGGGTAGAGTCTATGTGAGTTCGACCCCGGAACCCCCACAAGGTTGCACCCACCCACGGCGGGATCAGACTTAAATCTCAGGTATCGTCCAGCTGGGCGAGGATATTCCTGGCCACTCTGACTTGTTGCTCGTCGCCTTCCACCAGCACCTCATAGAGCAGTCGACGGGCATCAGCGTTTTTCTCCTCCTGGCGATAGGAGTGAATCGCCCGCAGCTTTTGCTCCACCGGGTCTTCCTCCGGTTCTTCGGATTCATCCCAGTCATCGGTATTTTCCAGCTCTTCCGCTTCGATGAGATCCAGTTCCGCCTCCAGTTCCTCTTCGGTCAAGGGAACGAACCTGTCGGGGTCGGCAGGATCGGTCCGGGCATCCAGAGAGGGATCCCCGTCAAAAACCGGAACCGTTGACGTCGCCGCTGCACCGGATTGACTGGTGTCAGCGCCTGGTGAACCGGGATTACCACCGTAAGACGAGGCCACCGCATCCACCGCCGGGGGATACCCTGCTTCGCCCCCGGTATCCGGGCGTTTGGCGAAGAACCTGGCAAAAATCAATCCCGCCTCGAACAGCAACCACATGGGTAGCGCCAGCAGGGTCTGGGAGATAACATCCGGAGGCGTCAGCAGCATACCGAGTAAAAACGCGCCGACGATGATATAGGGCCTTTTCTCGGCAAGTTTTTCCGGTGTGGTCATACCCATCCAGACCAGGATAAAAGTGGCAATAGGCACCTCGAAAGCGAGGCCAAAGGCAAAAAAGAGGGTCAGTATAAAATCCAGATACCGTGCTATGTCCGTCGCAACCGCGACGCCATCCGGCACGGTACCGGTAAGAAACTTGAACACCAGGGGAAACACCAGGTAGTAGGCGAACAGCATACCGGTGTAAAAAAGCACCGTGCTGGAGGCCACCAAGGGTACCACCAGACGTTTTTCGTGCTGGTAGAGTCCCGGGGCAATAAAGGCCCACAACTGGTAGAGAACATAGGGGATGGCAATAAAAACTGCAGAGACCAGACTCAGCTTGAACGGAGTCAGAAAGGGAGAGGCCACTTCCGTGGCGATCATGCTGGTTCCTGCTGGCAGATTCACCATTAGAGGCGTGGCCACCCAGATATAGATATCATTGGCGAACGGAAACAGACACAGAAAAAACAATCCCACCACGATCACTGCGCGAAGCAGACGATCCCGCAATTCCAGCAGATGAGAGACGAAAGGTTGTTCTTTTAGCGAGGCGTCAGCCGAATCGTTGTGTGTCGTCATGGGTTCGTTCGAGGGGGCCTGCTGATACAGCCTTACTTGCTGTCGGGAGATACAGACTCTGAATCGTGTGCCTTGCGACCTTGCTGGATCGCCTGGCCCGTTTGATTTTTCAGACTCTGTACTACAGATGTGGTTTCTTCGATAACCTCTTCCAGGGGATTTATCTGTTTCTTTTGCTTCTCGAGTATTTCCTTGAGTTCTTCTGACTTCATCTCCTTATCGATTTCCGATTTTACAGCGCTAAGCATACTGCGTCCCTTTCCCAGCCATTTGCCCGCCGTGTAAGCGAGTCTCGGCAATCGCTCGGGACCCACCACGACCAGTGCCACAAGGCCGATCAACATCAATTCCCAAAAGCCTACATCGAACATGGTGCGTGTATGTCAGTACCTGTTACCGCCGCACTGCGCTCCGGGACACCCCAAAACCAAAATTGCGGTGGAAATACGAATTGAAATTGAATCCACATCTGAGACGCAGGGTAAGCTACTCTGAGCTTTTCCGCGCTTTTCACCGAAGCCATGCTGTCGGGAGCGGCTTCAGGAAACTATCAGCTGCGGTCTTTCTCCTTGCGCGTCACATCGCCCTGAATGACATCATCGTCCTTGGTGCTTTCAAGACGCTCGCGATCCGCCTCTTTTTCACTGTCCGACATGGCGCCCTTGAAACCTTTGACCGCATTACCCAGATCAGCGCCTATATTCTTCAACCGCTTGGTCCCAAACAGAAGCAGCACGATCACCAAGATGATCAACAACTGCCAGATACTGATTCCGCCAATACCCATAGCCTTATCTCCAAAGCACTTCCACTGAATTGTCCGGTTTTTCGAACCCGGGAATACCGATTATTTAAAATCGGGTTCTGTATACCATACAGATGGAATGATAACCGAAAAGCGGCTCTCTGTGGTGAAACTGTATAACCAGAGTCGGAATCAGGAGTCCCGGGAAGCTTTTTCCTCGAGCCCTGATAGACCAAACCGCTTCGCCAGTTCTTCAAGTACATCATTGGGCCCAAGCCCCTGATGAGCGAGCAAAACCATGGTATGAAACCACAAATCCGCTGTCTCATAGATGATCTTATCGGGCACCCCATCTTTCGCTGCTATGACGGTCTCGGTCGCTTCCTCACCAATTTTCTTGAGAATGGTGTCCAGACCCTTGCCATAGAGGTGTGCCACGTAGGAGGAGTCCGGCTCAGCCGCCTTTCGATCTTCGAGGATCATGGCCAATCGACCGAGAATATCATTCATGGTTTCATTCCTGTCATTTCTTTCAGCAAGGTTTTCAAGCGAATAGCGGAGTCCGGCAGATTCACTGTATCGTCGTCCAGTACCTGTTCTGATTTGAGTTGCTGCTGGTAGTACCCGTGGTTATCATCCTTTTCAACCTGCAGCCTGGTTCCCTTCAGGTCGATACCCGCCACTGGACCAGGTCCAATGGAATAGGTGTAGATCTCTTCCTGGGGCTCCTCGGGATCCGCTTCCACGGTCACCCCGGGAACCACCAGAGCATCGCCCCCCATTGCCAGCCCACTGGCAACCAGCACATCCACCAGGCGCCGGGATGGGAGCAGCAGGACGACATCCACCGACTGGGCTCCGAGTTGCCACCCTACATTGCCACCGGACAGAGAAATAAACAGCGGTCTGCTCCACTCACCGGTAGGACGACGCACAGAGAGCAACCCTTTTCCGTATCGCCCTCCTACCACGAGGCCAACTTTTACGACGGAGGGTATGATGGCGATACCCTGAGCGGATTCGAGCAACCCGACCGGTATCCCCTCGAGGGACGACCCGGTCAACACATTCAAGACCTCTTCGAGCTTGGCTTCCTGATCGGTCACACCGGCTCTGACGGGACCACTCGCAATTAAAACCAGCCCCAGAAAAAAACAGCTCCACTGCGGGAAGCTCATGATTCCAATCTAACCTCCACCCCCTGCTCCATCATGTACCGTTTGGCTTCCTCGATGCTGTATTCAGCAAAGTGAAAAATACTTGCCGCCAACACCGCATCCGCCCTGCCCTGAATCACGCCATCCACCAGGTGTTGCAAAGTACCAACCCCACCGGAGGCGATGACCGGCACGGTCACGGCATCGCTGATGGCTCGCGTCAATCCGAGGTCGAAACCAATCTTGGTTCCATCCCTGTCCATACTGGTGAGCAAGATCTCACCTGCACCATAACTGACCATCCGCCTGGCCCAATCCACAGCATCCAATCCGGTTGGCTTACGCCCCCCATGGGTGAAGATCTCCCATTTCAAGGGTTCACCTTCACCGCTGACCTGTTTGGCATCGATGGCAACGACGATACACTGGGAACCAAACTTCTCTGTGGCCTCCTGAACGAAGGTCGGATTGAACACCGCCGCGGTGTTGATAGCAACCTTGTCAGCACCCGCGTTGAGCATACGTCGAACGTCGTCGGTCGTTCGAATACCCCCTCCCACCGTCAGTGGGATAAACACTTCGCTGGCCACCTGTTCGACTACGTGAACAATGGTATCCCGATCGTCAGAACTCGCCGTAATGTCAAGAAAAGTGATCTCATCGGCTCCCTCCTCGTTATAGCGACGGGCGACTTCCACCGGGTCACCGGCGTCCCGGATCTCCACAAACTTGACCCCTTTGACGACCCGGCCCGCATCCACATCCAGACAGGGAATAATTCTTTTTGCCAGCATTGATTGTCGATCCCAGATACTACCGCACAGTTTTAAAGAAAGATCCGTCAAAAAAACCCGACCCGATAACGGCCGGGTTGCTCAATCCGCTGCCTTATCGTCGGCGAGTCGCTGCCCTTCTGCGAAGTCCAACGTACCCTCGTAAATGGCTCGTCCCGTAATCGCTCCCATAATGCCTGAATCGGCTACTTCGCAGAGGGCGCTGATATCATCGATGGAGGTAATTCCACCGGAGGCGACCACTGGAGTATCGATGGCATTCCCAAGCGCGGCCGTAGCCTCCACGTTGGGACCGGTGAGCATACCATCCCGTCCGATGTCCGTGTAAACAATGGCGGACACCCCGTCCTGCTCGAATCGACGAGCCAGATCCACCACCCGATGTTCGGTCAAAGTCGCCCAGCCATCGATCGCCACCATACCCTCCTTTGCGTCAAGCCCGACGATGATATGGTTCGGGAACGATTGGCAGGCCCTTGCCACGAAGTCGGGATCTTTCACCGCCATGGTGCCGATAATGGCATAGGTCACGCCCGCCTCCAGATAGGCCCCAATGGTTCGATCATCCCGAATCCCCCCACCCACTTGAATCGGTAAGTCCGGAAATGCCGCTGCTATGGACCTGATAACACCCCCATTAACGGGTTCCCCGGCAAATGCGCCATTGAGATCGACCATGTGCAGACGTCGGGCACCGGCCTCAACCCAGCGACCGGCCACTTCCACCGGGTCTTCAGAAAATATCGTTTCATCCTCCATGCGACCCTGTCGCAGGCGAACGCAGCGACCATCTTTCAAATCAATAGCGGGTATCAACAACACGATTCTGGGTCTCCTCTCAGTATTCAAATCCTGGAAAAGCTGTCAGCACTCCCAGTTGATAAAGTTCTGGAGCAGCTTCAACCCGACGCCGGCGCTCTTCTCCGGGTGAAACTGTGCTGCAAACAGATTATCCCGGGCGATGACACTGGTAAAAGTGACACCGTACTCCGTGGTTCCCGTGATCAGATCTCGATCGTCAGGATCCACATAGAAACTGTGCACGAAGTAGAACCGGCTGCCGTCGGGAATTCCCTCCCAGAGTGGGTGCGACCGCAATTGCCTGACTCGGTTCCAACCCATCTGAGGGATTTTCAGGCGCTGACCCTGCTCCTCCAGACCGGTGGGGAAACGTCGTACCTGCCCCTCCAGCAAACCCAGCAACCGGGTCCCATCGTTCTCCCTGCTGAACTCCATCAACACCTGCAGCCCCATGCAGATACCCAAAAAGGGCTTACTATGAGCCGCATCCAGCACCGCTCGATTGAGATGATGTTCAGAAATGGCATTCATACAGTCTCGTGCCGCGCCCTGGCCGGGGAAAACCACCCGGTCGGCAGAGAGAATCTGCCCCGGGTCATCCGTGACCAGCACTTTGTAACCCCTTCCGGCCACCTGTTCCACTGCCTTGGAAACGGACCTCAGATTGCCCATCCCGTAATCGATGACTGCGATCGTTCCGGACATCAGAGTGCACCCTTGGTGCTGGGGAGTTCTCCCGCCATTCGCAGATCCGGCTCCAGAGCCGCTCGCAGCGCACGCCCGAATGCCTTGAACAGCGTTTCGGCAATGTGGTGAGAGTTGTTACCACGCAGACAATCCGCATGCAGGGTTATACCGGCATGATTGACAAACCCCTGGAAGAACTCGTGAAAAAGCTCCGTATCGAAGGTACCGATCCGTGCACCTGGAAAGGTGACGTTAAACGTCATTCCCGGTCGCCCCGAAAAGTCGATAACCACTCTTGAAAGGGCTTCATCCAGTGGTACATAGGCGTGTCCGTAGCGGCGAATGCCTTTCTTGTCACCCACCGCCTTTGCCACAGTCTGTCCCAGCGCTATCCCGATATCCTCGACAGTATGGTGCCCGTCGATGTGCAAATCCCCCTGGGCGGTCACCTGCAAATCAATCAGGCCATGACGTGCCACCTGATCCAGCATGTGCTCCAGAAATGGTAATCCGGTATCGAAAGCGGATCGGCCATTGCCGTCCAGATCCAGTTCAACCTTGATCCGGGTCTCCAGAGTGTTACGCTCGACTTCTGCTTTACGCTGCATTTTTCCGGCCCTGCCTGGCTCTCATGTTGGTTTTCAGACTGTGGGAGCGGGAAGCCACCACGGCAAACGCGCATTCTATGTGATTTGGACCCGAGATGCAGATTTCATATCGATGGCTATACCTGAAGCCAGAAAGTAACCGGGCCATCGTTGGTCAGAGTGACCTGCATATCAGCACCGAAAACCCCGAATTCCACCGGCCGGTGGGTATTTCGGGCCTGCTCACACAAGTACTCGAACAACTCCCGCCCCAGGTCCGGGGAGGCTGCGCTGGAAAACCCCGGGCGAGTACCCTTGCGGGTATCAGCGGCCAGAGTAAACTGAGGGACCAGCAACAGACCGCCGTTGACACCCTTCAGGCTGAGATTCATCCGTCCTTCGGCATCGGCAAAAATACGATACCCGAGCAACCGCTGCAATAGCCTGTCAGCCCCGGATTTGACGTCACCCCGCTCCACTCCCACCAGTACCAGCATACCGGAATCGATCGCTCCAACGCAGACCCCATTGACCTCCACCCGAGCCTCAGACACCCGTTGCACTAATCCAATCATCGACGATTTTCTCCGAAGCAAATTCGCCAGGTTCAGAAAATTCCTACAAGCACGACGGAAATATGCCACAGATATCCCTACCAAAACTGTGCCATCATCGAGCTGTCGCCGCACACGGATCACCGCAGGGATGTGGGATTGCCTCCTACGGATAGATTCACGGACGAAAACCCTTTGCCAACCAAGCCAGGCGACATAACCCCGATAGCACGGATTGCTGTCGGGGTTTCTTTTTGTCCATAGCCTTCAATCTGCCGATTTCAATCTGGCTGCCCGCTTACGTTCGTGCTCATTGAGATGACGTTTACGAATGCGTATAGCTGAGGGGGTCACTTCCACCAACTCATCGTCCTCGATAAACTCCAGCGCTTGCTCCAGAGAAAATACTACCGGGGGAGTCAACAGTATATTTTCGTCGCTGCCGGCAGCGCGTATGTTGGTTAACTGCTTTGCTTTCAGAGGGTTGACGGTAAGGTCGTTATGACGGGCGTGAATTCCCACCACCTGCCCCCCATAAACACTGTCACCGTGGCGGGTAAAAAGCCGACCCCTTTCCTGAAGGTTGAACAGTGCGTAACCCAACGCCTTACCGGTGGAATTTGAAATCAGCACCCCATTCTTGCGGGGGGCAATACCACCCTGCCGTGCCGGAGCATAGCGATCGAAAACATGATAAATCAATCCGGACCCCGAAGTCAGCGTCATGAACTCCGTCTGAAATCCGATCAGACCGCGGGATGGGATGACATAATCGAGGCGCACCCGCCCTCTGCCGTCAGGAACCATGTCCACCAGGTCACCACGCCTTTCCCCCAGCGCCTCCATGACGTTTCCCTGAAACCGTTCCTCTACATCCACTGTCAACTGCTCAAAAGGCTCACAGATGGTTCCATCCACTTCCCTGAAAATCACCTCAGGCCGGGAGACCGCCAACTCGTAACCCTCTCGCCGCATGCTCTCCAGTAGAATCGACAGATGGAGCTCACCACGACCTGAGACACGAAACTTTTCCGGGTCATTGCCCTCCTCTACCCGCAGCGCCACATTGTGTATCAGTTCGCGCTCCAGACGCTCTTTCAGCTGTCGGGAGGTAAGGTATTTACCTCCACGACCCGCAAATGGTGAATTATTGACCTGAAAGGTCATGCTGACGGTGGGCTCATCCACCGAGAGTGGTGGCAGCGCCTCCAGATGTTCCGGATCACAAAGGGTATCCGACACGTTGGGTGCCTCGATACCTGTGATCGCCACGATATCCCCTGCAGATGCCGAGTCCACCTCGACCCGGTTAAGCCCCATAAAGCCGAAAACCTGGCCAACCTTCGCCTTGTGCACATCCCCATCACGCTTCTCCACCAACACCTGCATATTTCTGCGAATGGTCCCACGGGTCACTCTGCCGATACCGATGGCCCCCACGTAGCTGTTGTAGTCGAGGGTGGAGATCTGCATTTGAAATGGCCCATCCGGATCCACATCCGGTGCCGGGCAGTTGTCGACAATGGCCTGGAACAACGGATCCATCCCCCCAGCACCGACTTCAGGCTCCAGACCCGCGTAACCGGCCAGGGCAGAGGCGTAAATGACCGGAAAATCAAGCTGTGCATCGCTTGCACCGAGACGATCGAAGAGGTCGAAAGTCTGGTTGACCACCCAGTCAGGACGCCCCCCATCACGATCAATCTTATTGACGACCACTATTGGCTTGAGACCATGATTGAATGCTTTCTGGGTAACAAAACGGGTTTGGGGCATAGGGCCTTCCACTGCGTCGACCAGAAGCAGAACCGAGTCCACCATGGACAGTACACGCTCGACCTCACCCCCAAAGTCCGCATGACCGGGAGTATCCACGATGTTGATACGATACCCTTCCCAGTTGATAGCGGTGTTTTTGGAGAGAATGGTAATCCCCCGCTCCCGCTCCAGGTCATTGGAATCCATCACCCGCTCGACAGGACCGAAACGATCACCAAGGGTCCCGGATTGCTGCAGCAGCTGATCGAGGAGCGTCGTCTTGCCATGATCCACATGGGCAATAATAGCGATGTTGCGAAGTTTCATTCTGAAATGACAGTCCCCGGATAAAATTAAGCCGCCCATTATAGCTTATTTCTCCCAACTATCGTGAAAGCATATTGAACTGCCGCCCCCTTTCTTAACCCTGAACGAACTGCCTGCCTGTCAGAAACAGCACCCTTCGCACTCAAACCCTTCATCCTGCCCCGGGTAAGATCCAAAGGTTATCAGGGAGCCAATTTACAGATCAGTAAGTTACCTCCCATTCATCATGTTCTAAATGCAGCTCAATAGTTATTCCCTTGTCCATTAAGCCGTTTTTTCGTTACTCACAGATCCTGTGGATAACTCTGTGTAATAATCATGGAAAACTGCTCCAAAGTGGTTAAACTCAGGACTTGCCGTTAGATTGTAGAAAAAATGTACAACTTTAAATTTTTTTTTACTTTCAATAAGTTATATTTTTTGTGGGAAATTGCTTCGAGTTACTTGACAAGCACCCGGCTCTTCTGATGAGTACCTGAACAGCGTGTGTATAACCCCGACTGCAAGACACCCGAAAAGTGTTAAGAAAACGGTATGGCGTCGTATTTCGGGGATTCAACTTGGACATCCTGGCCGCCATCTGAAAAAATTACGGTTTCCTGCCACTCAGCACCCCTCGAGGCGAATGTGAAGAAAATTGTAGTCATTCTGTTTCTGCTCTTAAGTTTCACCCAACTACAGGCAGAAAACAGATACATCACCGATCAGTTCAGAATAACCATGCGATCGGGACAAAGTGCCACCCACAAGATTGTCAGGATGCTGCCCAGCGGATACGAAGTCTCTGTGATCGAGAGCAATCCCGACTCGGGTTACTCAAGGGTACGGTCAAAAGACGGTAAGGAGGGTTATGTTCTTACCAGACAGTTGATGAAAACGCCCAGCGCCAGAGATCGCCTGGCTATCGCGGAGGAACAGCTCGCCGAACTCCAGGATGAACCCGAAAAACTCTCGGCAAAACTCGCCAATCTCCAGAAGGAACACCAGAAGGTGTTGACCAGAAATCGCCAGCTCAGCAGCACTAAAGGTAATCTGGACAAAGAGCTCGAGGGAATCCGGCGCACGGCAGCCAACGCCATCCGGATATCCAACGAACGCAATGAACTGCGTAAGATCGTGGCCAAGCTGACCCACCAGGTTGAGGAACTCAAACAGGAAAACAGGGAACTGGAAAACGACACCGATCAGAAATGGTTCATTATTGGTGCCGGTGTCATCATCGTGGGTATCATTCTGGGACTGATACTGCCCCACCTGCGCTTCCAGCGCCGCAAGAGCTCCTGGGGCAATCTCTAGCCGGTAACGGACAACCTGCCTGCTAGAGCCGCGGAAAAAATGAATCATCCCATCCTGCTGGTCTCGCACCTCAGCTATCACTACCGGCATCCTGCCTCGCGTGAATGCTAGTCCATCCATGGACGTCGTCTGCGTTGCAGATTCAGTTGCATAGTCTATGATATGCGCTTTCATCTGCGCCTTGAACCTGAGCTGATACCCTGCGCATTATGGGACGATACATAATTTCCGAGGCCCTTAAACGTTCCTGATAAGCAGGCAGGGTTGACTGGCATTCTCCACACCACCGAATTGCTGATATTCTGGCGTAATCCATGCCCTCGAGGGACAACCCAGCCGGAGGGGGCCTGTCAGTGGAATTTGAGATGACGGTGACAAGTTCACCCACGGGCATCCCACCATCCGGCTAACGGCTCAGCAATTTCCAAAACAACCTGCGCGCGTACCACTATGAAATTGTTTATCGGCTTTGCCATTATTCTAGCCATTCTCGCCAGCGCCAGATGGCTGGTTCCCGGTATTGCGGAAGAACGCATGAACAGGGTGGAGCGCGGACAGCCATGGCCAGTATCGGATACTGCTCAACGACTCCACGATTCACTCGTCATCATGGACTGGCATTCGGACTTCCTGCTTTGGGATCGCAGTTTGCTGGTTCAGGGAAACCGGGGCCACACCGACTTGCCGCGACTGCAGAAGGGTAACGTAGCGGTTCAGATGTTTACCGCGGTAACCAAAGTACCACGGAACATGAACTACCAGAAAAACGACGAGGATGGATTTGACAACATTACCATACTGGCGATTGCCCAGACATGGCCTGTTTCTACCTGGACCGATTTGAAAGCCCGGGCGCTTTATCAGGCAGAACGTTTGACGGCTTTTGCTGCCAGGGCCCCGGACGAACTCCGTATAGTCACCAGCCGGGAAGAACTGCTGAAGGGGCTGGAAGCAAGAAAGCACAACCCCCGACTGGTAATGGCTCTGCTGGGCATTGAGGGCTCCCACGCGCTGAACGGCAACCTCCAGGGACTCGAGGAACTGGAACGTGCAGGCTACCGGTTATTTGGACTGCAACATTTATTCGATAACCGGTTGGGAGGATCTCTGCACGGACAGACCAAGGAAGGTCTGACAAGCTTTGGCCGTGAAGTCGTATCAGCGCTCAACCGTCGCCACTTGGTCATCGACCTTGCCCACTCTTCGGAAGCTGTCGTGCGGGACGTACTTGAGCTGACATCCAGACCGGTGGTCATCAGCCACGGGGGCATCAAAGGCACCTGCGATTCCCCCCGCAACATCAGTGAAGACCTGATGCTTGAAATCACCAGGCAGGGGGGGCTCATCGCCATCGGTTACTGGGAAGCCGCGGTCTGCGATAACACCCCGTCAGGGATCGTTAAATCGACCCGCCATGCCATAGACCTGCTGGGAGAGGATCATGTGGCCCTGGGTTCAGATTTTGACGGGGCGGTTGCCGTGAGATTCGACACCGCCGAACTGGCTGTACTCACCCAGGAAATGATGAAGCAGGGCTTCAAAGAAACCGAAATCCGAAAGGTAATGGGTGAGAACAGTATTCGCTTTTTAACCGAGCAACTCCCCTGAATCAATGACGGCAACCCGGGCACCTGGCATCCATTGAGCTGTTTTCCGCTCTGCCCCCTCTGCCCGGAAACCAGGCATCCACAGGAATATTGCGCCCCGCTTACCTGCACTTCCGGCTTGTGCAGAAGCGGGAACCTATTGTTCAGACAGCCCTCATAGAACCCAATCCGCCCGTTCCGGCCTCACCGCTGACCGTCTGTCTCGAGTTGGGACAAATCGCGCACCGCCCCCCGGGCAGCGCTGGTGGTCAGCGCTGCATAGGCACGTAGCGCTGTCGAGACCGGGCGCTCCCGATTCAGCGGCAACCAGGCTGCACTGCCACTGGCTTCCATTGCCTGACGACGTTTCTCCAGTTCCCCATCGTCAAGAATTACATTGAGTTTGCGGTTGGGGATATCGATCTCGATCTCATCACCCTCCTGCACCAGCCCGATATTGCCCCCCTCGGCCGCCTCCGGTGAGCAGTGCCCGATGGACAGTCCGGAAGTTCCTCCGGAGAATCGGCCGTCTGTCACCAGGGCACAGGCCTTTCCAAGCCCTTTGGACTTGAGATAACTGGTCGGATAAAGCATCTCCTGCATCCCGGGTCCGCCTTTTGGGCCTTCGTACCGTATCAGCACCACATCACCAGAGACGATCTGATCGTTGAGTATGGCATCCACCGCCGCGTCCTGACTTTCGAAAATGCGTGCCGGTCCATTGAACTTCAGGATGGACGCATCCACCCCCGCTGTTTTCACGATACACCCATGTTCTGCAAGGTTTCCGTAGAGTACCGCCAATCCACCGTCCCTGCTGTAGGCATGATCCAGGTTACGGATACATCCTGCTTCCCGGTCCAGGTCCAGATCCGGCCAGCGGCAATCCTGGCTGAAGGCCTCCTGGCTGGGTACGCCTGCGGGTCCGGACAAAAAGCGGGTCTGTACTGCAGCATCTGTATTTCCCACGATATCCCATCGGTCAACCGCAGCCCCCATCGTGCCGCTGTGTACACAACCGGCCTCCCGGTGCAACAGCCCGGCGCGATCCAGTTCACCAAGAATACCGATCACACCACCTGCCCGGTGCACGTCCTCCATGTGATAAATCGGAGTAGAGGGAGCCACTTTGCACAAATTGGGCACCCGTCTCGACATACGGTCGATGTCGGCCATGGTAAATTCCACTTCGGCTTCGTGGGCCGCCGCCAGCAGATGCAATACAGTGTTCGTGGAACCTCCCATCGCGATGTCGAGGCTGATGGCGTTTTCAAAAGCTCCGAATGTGGCAATATTGCGGGGTAACACGCTGCTGTCATCCTGCTCGTAGTAGCGCCGTGCCAGATCCACAATTAACCGCCCCGCCTCCAGAAACAGTGCCTTACGGTCAGCATGAGTGGCCAGCAACGAACCGTTGCCCGGGAGACTCAATCCCAGCGCTTCGGTCAGACAATTCATGGAGTTGGCGGTAAACATACCCGAACAGGAGCCGCAGGTCGGACAAGCCGAGCGTTCGATAGCCTCCACGTTCTCATCGCTTTCATTGGGGTCGGCGGCGACGACCATGGCATCGACCAGATCAAGCTTCACCTCCTTACCATGGAGAGAGGTCTTTCCGGATTCCATGGGACCACCGGAGACGAAAACAACCGGGATATTGAGTCTCAGGGCGGCCATCAGCATCCCCGGGGTGATCTTGTCGCAGTTGGAGATACAGACCATGGCATCCGCACAATGGGCATTGACCATGTACTCCACCGAATCGGCGATGATATCCCGGGACGGCAGGGAATAGAGCATTCCCCCATGACCCATGGCTATACCGTCGTCAACGGCGATGGTATTGAACTCCTTCGCCACACCACCGGCTTTTTCAATCTCTCGTGCCACCAACTGCCCCAGATCTTTCAAGTGAACATGCCCCGGCACGAACTGGGTAAATGAGTTGACCACGGCGATGATCGGTTTCTCGAAATCGTCATCTTTCATGCCGGTAGCACGCCAGAGAGCTCTGGCGCCGGCCATATTGCGACCGTGAGTGGTGGTGCGTGAACGATACTGAGGCATAACAGGCTCCAAAGCGGATTATTCAGATCCCTGAATTATCCACCATTTAGAGGTAGACGGCACGCTGTACCCGGATGCAACTGCATGGTGTTCACTGTATTCCCACCCGGAAACCCTGCGGATACACTGCTCCCGAACAAGCCTGTTTGCACCATAGTCAATTTATCATTCCAGCAATTGTAAGTGCCGGACAATCCATTTACGCCCTTCGGTCAGCTGGCTTTCCCGCAACGGGTTCCAGCACTGTGCATCTTTATTTGTGTGAATTCCAGATCGAAAACCGAACATACAGAGGTTTTTGGACTATAATCCAATCTCTATCCCAACCAGAGGGGCAGACGCTTATGCCGTCGAAAAGCGAACGCACCCGGCAACGTATTATCGATGCCGCTAACCAGTTGTTTTACCGCAAGGGTTACAACCGCACCTCCTTTACCGATGTCGTGGAAGAAGCGGATGTTCCCCGTGGCAACATCTACTATTACTTCAAATCGAAGGAAGAAATTCTCAAGGCGGTCATTGCACACCGCCAGGAAACCATTGCCAATATGCTCGCGGAGTGGGACAAGACCATCAAGGCGCCTTTGGATCGGTTGGAGCGTTTCGTACGAATCATGTACGACAGTACGCCTGCGCTGCTCCGCTCCGGATGCCCGATGGGTTCATTGACAGTGGAACTGGCGAAAGACCAGCCTGAATTGAAGGAGGATGCCAAGGCCCTGTTCGATCTGTTTCAACGTTGGCTGTCCCGACAATTCGACGAGCTTGGTTATCCCGATGAATCCCGAAGCCTGTCGATGCGACTGCTGGCCAGAGGCCAGGGGCTGATCGTTATCGCCCAGGTCTACCAGGATCCGGGATTTCTTGAGCAGGGAACCCAGGAATTGAACCGTTGGCTGGAAGAACTGGAGCGATACGCTTGAACCACACCATGGCTCCCCCACCCCTGCTTGACATGATAGAAGCATTAATCGCCAGTCCATCGGTGAGCAGCATCAACGCCCAATGGGATCAAAGCAATCAGGGTGTTATCGAGCTTCTGCGCACCTGGCTGGAAGGGCTCGGTTTTCAAATCGAAACGATGCCGATACCCGGCAATCCGGGAAAATTCAATTTGATCGCAAGTGCCGGTGCAGGCCCCGGAGGGCTGGTGCTGGCCGGCCATACCGATACAGTCCCTTTCGACGAAAACCGCTGGAACTCCGATCCCTTTATCCTGACCGAACGCGATCACAAACTTTACGGTCTGGGCACATCGGACATGAAGGCTTTTCTTGCGCTGGCTATCGAAGCGGTGCGTGACCTGGATCTTCCCAGCCTGAAACACCCCCTGGTCCTGCTGGCCACCGCTGATGAAGAAAGCCGAATGTGCGGTGCCCAGGCTTTGGTGGATACCGGCCGGAAACTGGGGCGCCACGTCATCATCGGAGAGCCCACCGGGCTGAAACCGGTGAGAATGCACAAAGGGGTGGCAATGGAAACCATCCGTGTGATCGGGCGCTCCGGACACTCGAGCAATCCGGGATTGGGAGTCAGTGCCCTGGAGGGAATGCACCGTGTTATCGGGGAGATTCTCACCTGGCGCCATGAACTGCAAACGTGCTACAGCAACCCTCTGTTCGAGGTCGATGTTCCAACCCTGAACCTGGGCCACATTCAAGGCGGCGACAATCCCAACCGGATCTGTGGAGAATGCGAACTGCAGATTGACCTGCGCCCGCTTCCCGGCATGAAGCTGGATGATCTTCGCACCGAACTGGGAAAGAGACTCGAAGGTTCCTTGTCCGGCCAGGGATTGCAACTTCAGCTGGAGCCGTCCTTTTCGGGCGTCCCAGCCATGGAAACGCCCGCCGATGCGGCGATCGTCGGCGCAACCGAGGCACTGACGGGCCATCAGGCAGGGGCGGTAGCCTTTGGAACCGAAGGACCCTACTTTCGTGAACTGGGAATGGACACCGTCATCCTTGGACCCGGGGATATAGAGCAGGCCCACCAGCCCGACGAATTTCTGGGGCTGGATCGCATTCAGCCGATGATCGGATTGATGAAGCAGTTGATCAACCGTTTCTGCCTTTAAGGGGTCGCGCAAAAAGACAGTACCCCTCCACGGAAAATCGCTTACCGCCAATCCCGTTGGACCGGATACCGGATCACCGGTGGGTAAAGGGTCAGCGCTCGGTCAGCACAGACCGGGGCAGGTGCAAACGTGCCCCGGGGCGGAGCTTATGGCGTTCAAACCATCCAGGATTCATCTCCAACGCATAAAGGGCCGCCCCCCGGGACTCATAAATCCGGCGGCCACCATCGGGTTCCATGGAGGCCACGTTGAGCAACCGGCCATCTTTATCGAAGAAACCCACATCCAGAGGAATCAAAGTATTGAGCATCCATATCTGCAACACTTTCTCCTCGGGAAAAACCATCAGCATACCCGTATCCCTGTCGAGTGATTTCCGGTGCATCAAGCCTTGCTGACGACTCGCCCGGCTGTCCGCCACTTCTACCCTGGCTACTGCATCATCCACCCGAATCTCCAGGTAGTCATGCTGAAGGCAACTTCCAAGCAACATCGACAGACCCAGAAGCCACCCGCGAGCCGTCCAGAACCCGTGCCGATGCCGGGGTTTTCTCAATATCAACTCAGTACTCCGAGAATATAGCAGCGAACCCGTATAACTCATGTTGACGGGGGACCAGTCCCTCCGGTCAATAGGGTACAGGTTAATCAGTTTCAGAAAACTCTTCCAGAGGACGCCTCTCCACCCCACTAGTCACAGATTTTCTTATATTGCTTTTTTTCAACAGGTTATAATCGTTTAAATTGGCCCCAACTCCCTGTATCGTGCTGATTCCACCCTTTCCCGGCGGGGCTGAATCCAGAGATTCATATTCCAGGATTAATACCAGTGGCGAAAAGAAAAGTAAAAAGCGGAAACACTGCCAATGTTGCCTTTGTTGACTGGTTCCGCAGATCTTCACCCTACTTTCATGCCCATCGAGGCAGAACCTTCGTCATCTACTTTGGAGGAGAGGCGGTTGCTGATCGGCGCTTCCCGAGTCTGATACATGACATCGCGCTGCTCCAGGCCATGGGGATCCGAGTGGTACTGGTCCACGGGACGCGCCCCCAGATCGTCGAACGTCTGGCTTTGCGGCAGGCAAAAATGCGCTATATCAACGGGCTGAGAGTCACCGACACTGCAGCCCTTACCTGCGTTAAAGAAGCGGCAGGCGCTGTGCGTGTGGAGATCGAGGCATTACTCTCTCTGGGACTTGCCAACTCCCCCATGGCAGGCGCTCAAATCCGTGTCATCTCGGGAAATTTTGTGACTGCTCAACCCATCGGGGTTCGCGAGGGTATCGACTACTGTCACACGGGAGAGGTGCGTCGAATCGATGCCAGAGCAATTCATAAGGTAACCGAATCTGAGGCCATCGCCCTCATCCCGCCCCTCGGGTATTCCCCCACCGGTGAGGTTTTCAATTTAAGTTCGGCAGATGTAGCAGGATCGGTAGCCGCAGCACTGGGTGCCGATAAAATGATTTCGTTGCTGGAAAACCCCATACTGACCGATGAAACCGGCGAGACAGTAACCAATCTGATCCCAAAGGAGTTGGAGGCGATTCTGAGCAAAACCAAAGAGATTCCGGAAGAAACCGAACAACATCTGCGTGGTGCCCTGAAAGCCTGCCGCCGCGGTGTGCGCAGAGTCCATATTCTCAGGCGAGAAACCGATGGGGTATTACTGCAGGAACTGTTCACCCGGGACGGTGCAGGTACGATGCTCACCGCTGAGCACTATGAAGAAACGCGCAATGCCCGAATCGAAGACGTGGCCGGCATCCTGGCATTACTCGAGCCATTGGAAGAGGCCGGAATTCTGGTCCGCCGTTCCCGGGAACTGCTGGAGATGGAGATCGACCGGTTTGCGGTGGTGGAACTCGACGGAATGATTATCGGCTGTGCCGCTCTTTACTGTTATGAGAAAGAACAAATGGCCGAACTTGCCTGCGTGGCAGTACATCCGGATTACCGGGCGGGTAAAAGAGGTGATCTTCTTTTGCAACACATGGAGCGGCAAGCCCACAGCTTCAATGTGAACAAGCTGTTCGTTCTGACCACTCGAACCGCACACTGGTTTATGGAAAGGGGGTTTTCTCCACTAATCGTGGAATCCCTGCCGGTCGCCAAACGCACGCTTTACAACTTCCAGCGCAACTCGAAGGTCTTCGTCAAAGACCTGGGGTGAATGCAGCAGCCTGGTAAGTAGGGGGTAGTGAGGTCACATTCATGGCGCACCAAACCGCAACCTGCCGCGGAGCAATGGCTGGATAATCCCCAACAATCCGGCTAAGGGCCTCGGAAATTATGTATCGTCCCATAATGTGCAGGGTATCAGTTCAGATTCAAGGCGCAGATGAAAGCGCATATCATTGATTATGCAACTGAATCTGTAACGCAGACGACGTCCATGGATGGACTAGATTCACGCGAGGCAGGATGCCGGTAGTGATAGCTGAGGTGAGAGACCAGCAGGATGGGATGATTCATTTTTT
>JAAELC010000792.1 GCA_024227135.1 Gammaproteobacteria bacterium | reverse complement strand
CAGAAAATCAAATCCTTTTTCATTCGACATGGGGTTTTCTTGCCCTCGTATCGGTCAGGTGTTTGAGCGACCCTGATAATGGAATTTCGTGAAACTGACGAACAGTTTACAACCACTATTGTGACAGCGGGTAGTTTTTCGGGATTTTGAGATTCCGGTCGATAGTGGTTGTCTGCCCCGGAACTGACGGATTCCCTTGAGAATTTCCCAGAGGTCCGCCGCTATCACCTCAGGTACTCCGGGGTAGATGCCCTGACTAACATCCGAGTTTACTCCCTGGCGAACACCCCGTATCCCGGCAAATCTCGATCTGTTTGCGCAGGACTTCGATGGAGAGGTTGTCGCCGTACTCGAGGTCTGGAATTCTGAATGTGATGATTTCGAGTATTTCAGGGGGTTGAAAATGTTCGGGTTTGGTCTCCGGGTGCGGGTAGTACACCAGTCCGGGCAGGGGCGGGCTTTCCTCCTGAAGGACCCTGCAGTTTACAAAGGAGAAATCTTCAGCAGGTACTCGGGATGACCATTTTATTCTTCGGAGTGTGAGGTCGGCCTGGCGGATTTTGAATTCGAAGGGTGCAATGGATAGATTGATCGTGCCGGGGTGGTAATCCTCAAGATTACAGCCCGCTTTTTTGAAATGAGGTAGCTGCATTTGGAGCGTACCCCCGGGAAACCGTGGGTCGGAGCACGCGGTTGATGCTACCCGGTGCCCCCTCTGAACCACCCCCCTGACCCCCATCCACGGGGTCATGGTCGGACTGCCACAGGCAGATTGTGCATGAGATCGATTGCTCCCTTGGCATGGATTGGTCCTCGGTATCAGGTTCTTGGAGGGGTACATTGCCTTGATGACCTATTATGATAACCCCTTTGCGCTCCTAATCGTCGGTCAGTGTTTTGAATTCAATTCAGGAAAATTTCCCTGGCCGCGAGGCCTCAGGGCCGCGGCCCTTAAAGGTCTTTCAATGGTGGAAGGCATCATCAGTCTGGCCTGGCAGCGCACTGCTGGGTATCTGTCTGTTCATTACTGCCTGCGCCGGGCCCTATGTGTACTCCGGGAATGAGCAACGAGCATTGCCTGCTTTGTATGATGCTTATGCGGAAATGGACGACGGCTATCGACTTCCGCTGGCCCGTTGGGGGGGGGCGATCGTTGTAAGGATGTCGTGCTTGGGGTGCATGGATTGAACGACTACCGGAAGGCTTTCGAGACCACAGGTACCTATCTTGCCTCACGGGGTATCTGTCTGATTGCCTATGACCAGCGTGGTTTTGGTGAAACGGAGGGGGCTGGATTCTGGCATGGCAGCGAACGACTTGGCCGGGATCTGGAGACGCTGACGGGACTGCTGCGGGAGGGTTGTCCCGATTGCAGATTGTTTCTCCTCGGAGAGAGTATGGGAGGGGCGTTGATCCTTGCCAACCTGAAGACAGTGGGACCCGATTTACAGGGCGCGATTCTCCTGGCTCCCGCAGTGTGGTCGAGAAATACCATGCCCTACTATCAACAGGCCGCGTTGTGGGTTGCCGTTCACACTTTTCCAGGCAGAAAACTGACGGGTGAAGGTCTGGGAATCGTTGCTTCCGATAATGCCGACATGCTGAGAGCGCTGGGTCAGGACCCTTTGGTGATCAAGGCGACTCGGGTCGATGTGCTCTACGGCACCAGCAATCTCATGGATATTGCCTCCGGTATTTCAAGCGAACAGGAAACGAGCGTTCTGTTCCTTTATGGAAAGCGTGACGAGATTATTCCCCCGGGACCGATTTGCCAGTTTATTGCCAGCCAGAGTCTGGAGTCTGGGGATTTATGGAGTATCGTGCTCTACGAGAACGGCTACCACATGCTGACAAGGGATCTGCAGGGTGAACAAGTGCTTCAGGATATCAGTCACTGGTTGGATGGCCGGGTTGTGCGGGGACAGGCCCCGTTGGGGCAGGTCGAGGCGTTTTGCGCCGATGTACAGGGCCTGCCTGATAACAGGGGTGTGGTCATTAAGGAATAAGAAGCTACCACATATTATTTTATGTCAAGTGGGTTTTGTTACAATCAGGTAACATCTGGGTTAACATATATCCACGCAACTATTGTGCTCATCGGTTTCAGTGGCAGTTGTCTCAATGTTGCAGCTGTAACCTCCGATTTGCAGTAGATTTGTAATGTCGTATATCCATTGACAGTCAGGAGAGTGGTATGTTTGCTCCGTTTGTAGTTTTGGCACCTATCGTAGCTTTGGGTGTCGCCAGCGTTTTGTTGATCCGACGTTGAGTTTCAGGGTTTGCGGTTATCCCTGAAACCGTCTCAGTGACCGGTTTCTCCCCGGTGCTTGCAGGGATTGTCTCCCCAACAACCTGACTCATTCTCCTCCCTATCCTTTTTTCCCGTGACCGGGGTTTGAGTTCATGCTGTTTTCGGGCTCAGCCTGTTATAATCCGCGATTGTCTATAACTTTAATTACCTATATTTCGGGTCCCCTTCAGCGTGGGGAATCTGTTTTGGAGCGAGTCATATGTCATCGACGGGTGTAAAGAAAGTGGTGCTTGCCTATTCCGGCGGCCTGGATACCTCAATTATCCTCAAGTGGCTGGAGGATGAGTACGATTGCGAAGTGGTCACTTTCACTGCCGACATCGGACAGGGCGGGGAAGTTGAGCCAGCAAGAGCCAAGGCACAGCAAGCTGGAATAAAGGAAATATACATAGAAGACCTGTGTGAGGAGTTCGTGCGTGATTATGTTTTCCCCATGTTTCGCGCCAATGCAGTTTATGAAGGTGAGTACTTGCTGGGAACCTCCATTGCACGTCCTCTAATAGCAAAACGCCTGGTCGAGATTGCCAATGAGACCGGTGCCGATGCCATATCCCACGGTGCAACCGGAAAGGGAAATGATCAGGTTCGTTTTGAATTAGGCGCCTATGCGCTTGCCCCCGACCTGAAAATTATCGCTCCATGGCGGGAGTGGGATCTGCTGTCCCGTGAGAAATTGATGGCTTATGCCGAACAGCATGGTATTCCGGTTGAACTCAAGCGGGATGGCAAGAAATCACCCTACTCGATGGATGCCAATCTGCTGCATATCTCCTATGAAGGCTATGACCTGGAGGACCCCTGGGTAGAGCCCGGAGAGGATATGTGGCGGTGGACCGTGTCACCAGAGCAGGCTCCCGATCAGCCAACCTATATCGAATTGAGCTACCAGAACGGGGATATCACCGCCATCGACGGGGAAGCAATGTCACCGGCGACCGTTCTTGAAACCCTCAATCGACTGGGTGGCGAGAACGGAATCGGCAGGGACGATATTGTTGAGAACCGCTACGTGGGGATGAAATCCCGGGGTTGTTACGAGACTCCGGGGGGGACCATTATGCTGAAGGCTCACCGCGCCATGGAGTCCCTGACCCTGGATCGCGAAGCGGCCCATCTCAAGGATGAGCTGATGCCCAGATATGCCGAACTGGTCTACAACGGCTATTGGTGGAGTCCCGAACGGGAGATGATTCAGGCGGCTGTGGATCAGACCCAGGCGGTGGTCAATGGAGTGGTGCGGTTGAAGCTTTACAAGGGCAACGTGATGGTCGTGGGGCGAAAATCCAGCTCCGACAGCCTGTTTGATGAAGAGATAGCGACCTTCGAGGACGATGCAGGAGCTTATGATCAGAAAGATGCGGAAGGCTTCATTAAACTCAACGCCCTGCGTCTGAGATTGAATGCGAAACGAAAGAAAAACTAAGCGGTTTCCAGTTTTTCAGCTACACCACTTGGATTTTGCGGAATATGAGCTACTGTTTCCGCTGATGTCTGATGAAAAAGAAGATCAAATCTGTCTCGAAAAGCCGGTTATCGGGGTGAGTCGCTGCCTGTTGGGGGACCGTGTTCGCTATGATGGCAGCGGTGAGCGTACGCCTTGGATTGTGGAAATACTGTCCACGCACTGTGATCTTCTGCCGCTCTGCCCGGAAGTGGAAGCCGGGCTGGGTGTGCCCCGTCCGCCGGTACGGTTGGTGAGGAATGATGACACCCTCGCGGTTGTGGGCAGGGAAGATTCCTCCCTGGATGTGACTGAAGCGCTGTCACGGGTATGGAAGGACAGGCGGAATGATGTGGTGGGGATGGATGGTTTGATACTCAAATCCAGGTCGCCCAGCTGCGGCGTTGCCGATACACCTGTTTTCAGCGAGACCGGCACGGAATCCACCCGTGGCCCCGGTGTTTTTACCCGGCAGTGTGTCGAAGCCTTCCCTCTGTTGCCCCTTATCGACGAGTTGAGTCTCGAAAACGAGGTTGGGCGGGTGTCGTTTCTGATCCAGGTGTTTCGCTACCGTTGCCGGCGTCTTCAAGCGCTGCCTCATTGACCGGATCACCGCATTTCCTGAAAAACCCGGAATCCCCCATCGCGTCCAAGCATTTTCCAGATGTGTAGGTGGGATCCTCCGGGCGACGACTGGCCAGCCGTTCCTGGGTCTCCATGGCAAACAGTTGCCGCGCAGCATTGCAGCCGGGTTGGTTTTTGCAGTCGTTTTCGTGCCCACAGACCCGCTGTACCAGATTCTCACAGGCACTGGGGGCGTCTGAAAGTTGCTGACTCGGGCAGCGGGTGAAGTACTTTTCATTGGACAATGCCTTACGACATTGGGCGGAGGTCTGATTAGGTCCCTGGATACGGGTTTGCCACGCTTCCTCTTTTTCCAGCTGCATGAGCTGGCGGGCTGGTGAACAGGCCTCATCGTTCTTACATGCCCCATTGAACCCACACACCTTGATAACCAGATCCACACAAGCCGAGCTGCTGATTTGTGTAAGGTCAGAGTCGGGGGAGGCATAGGGGCGAGCATTCCGTTCCGCCGGGCTGCCACTGGTAACGATGCCGTCATTGATAATGATTACCGACCCATCCTCCAACTCGTGGGTGCCGTCCCAGAGCTGACTTGCGCCTTGTCTGGAATAAACCGTGGCCCGGTTGGTATCAGGGTCTATGCGGACCACTCCACCGCGTGCAAGGCTACCGGTCAGGCTCTCGGAAAATGCCTGAATCGGAGCCAGCAGCATCACAAAAAAAACCAGGGCGGAAAGCGGGCCTGAAAGCTGGGCGGAAAGCTGGGCGAGGATAGATCTGTACGTCTTCATGTTAAATATATTAGCTAAAGCTAATCAAAAAATACATACTTTGTTACACGGAATCCCGGGCGCGTTCCGGAAGGATCAAGGGATAATTTGCTCCCAACTCCAAGGGAAGGAACTTCTGAAGCCTGATTAAACTTTCAGAAACCGTGGGGGACTTGAAGACAGGCAGGTTTGGGTAGTTTTTTTTCGTAACCCACAGGGTCAGACTGACGGGGAGTGTGGCAGCACTCCCCGCTCCTGTTTCAAGTGATTGGTGTGAACAGCGGTTTTTTCTGTTTTTTCCCTTTTCCCGGCAGAAATTGTACATCTGTCGCCAGGTGATGGGGTGTGTAGAGTGTGGTTCTCAGCAGCCAGCCCCCCGTTGGCACTGGCGCTATCTCCGTCATGGTTCGGATGTGGGTGGTGTCGTCGTAAACATCTTCGATAACGTCGTATTGCAGCTTCATTTTCCCCTCTCCCTTCTGCTTTGCAGTTATTGCTTAGAGCATAGGAAAAGGTCGGAATTTTTCCAGTCTGGCGACGCGGTTTTTCAAAACAGGCGGTTGAGCCCGTTCAGTGCTGCAACACGGTACGCCTCTGCCATGGTGGGGTAGTTGAACGTGTGTTCGGCAAAGTAGCTCAGGCTGTTTGCGTCACCCTTCTGGGCCATGATGGCCTGACCGATGTGTATGATCTCCGCTGCGGTCTCGCCAAAACAGTGGATGCCGAGGATTTCCAGGCTCTCCCGATGGAACAGTATCTTCAGCATGCCCACGGTATGGCCGGTGATCTGTGCCCGGGCAATGCTCTTGAACATTGCATGACCAACCTCGTAGGGCACCCGCTGTTCGGTGAGTTCTCGCTCGGAGCGTCCGATGGAGCTGATCTCAGGATTGGTGTAGATTCCGTTGGGGACTTCCTTAATCAGGCTCCAGTCACTCTCGCCATCGGCAATATAGGTGCCGACGAATCGCCCCTGGTCGTAGCTGGCGCTGGCCAGCCCTGGGGGGCCTACTACGTCGCCCACCCCATAGATGTGGGGTTGACTGGTACGGTAGTGTTCATCAACCTCGATCTGGCCCCGATGATTCACGTCGATACCGTTTTCTTCCAGCCCCATACCCGCCGTGTTACCCGATCGACCATTGGCCCAGAGCAGCAGATCGGTCTTGAATTTTTTACCCGAACGGCAGTGCAATACCACCCCGTTGTCCTGGGGTTCGATCCGCTCATAGTCCTCATTGTGCCTGATCACGACTCCCTGGTGGCGCAAATGGTAACTCAGCGCATCGGCAATTTCGTCATCGAGAAACGAGAGTAAACGATCCCGGGTATTGACCAGGTTGACCTTGACGTCCAGGTTGCAGAATATGGAGGCGTACTCACAGCCAATAACACCCGCACCGTAGATAGTCAGGGACTTTGGCGTGTGTTTCAGCGCCAGTACGGTATCGCTGTCCAGAATCCGGGGGTGGGTAAAATCGATGTCCGGCGGACGGTAAGGGCTGGACCCGGTGGCGATCACGATATGATTGGCCTGCAGGGTTTCCCTGTCGTTGTTTCCCCCGGTGATCTCCAGGGTGTTGGCGTCGATGAAACTGGCACTGCCCTGATACATGTCAACCCGGTTTCGGGCATAATAGCGATAACGTGTACTTACCTGGTCCTTGATGACTGAATCCGCTGCTTCCAGCAGCTGCGGGTAATCGAGGTAAACCTGCTCCAGGGTATGGCCGAACAGGGGATTGCGCCGGTAATCCACCAGCATCTGAATGCTGTGTCTCAAGGCTTTGCTGGGGATGGTGCCCCAATGTGTACAACCACCGCCGACCTGATCGTGTTTTTCCACGAGGGCGACCCGCTGGCCCGATTTAGTCAGCTTCATGGCAGCCCCCTCTCCGCCGGGGCCGCTGCCGATGACGATGCTGTCGTATCGTTTGTTGCTCATATCTATCCAGAATATTTATCCATCCATCAGTATACTCTCTGGTATGTTTATCGAACAGCGGTAGCCTCTTCCAATATGAATTGAGCCTGAAGTGATCTGATCCTGTCCATGATGGAGGTAGGAAAACCATCATGAACGATGCTCACATTAAAGCCCTCGAACATGTCTGGCAATTTCTGGGTGGCGTGGCAGTCATGGAGATCACCATCCCCGAATGGTCAAAAAACTCATCCGTATTGAGATATCAACGTTATAGCAACTGACGAACATCTCTCGATGCCTTTGTGTCCGGCCTCAAACAAGACTTGTGATTGGCCGACTAATTCTAATAGACGGTGGGGAATTATAGGGATTGGGTACGCGTACTAGCTTATATCACCGGGACCAGAAACTCCTTTTCCCAATTAACTCCACAATACCCGGATCCGGTTAATCGTATCACCACGATTATTGGGCGAGTTACCACTAATAATCAAGATTACTCTCATGTAAAAAGATGCTCTACATGATCTTTTACAATACTGTTCCAGTCGAGCTTTACGCTCTTCTGGAAATACACTTTTTTACATTGTCCGATAGATTGCGAATCGTTAGTAATGATTGCAGAATCTGCTGGCTACTTTTCTGTGGAATCAAAAATCCATCCTTTCCAGATTCCAACACATCATCAGCCCCACTTACGTCAGTTGCAATACAAATTTTTCCTGCCGCTAAACCTTCCATCAATACTACCGGAAAACCTTCAGCATCACCGTCATCAGTAATGATGGAGGGAAGCAGAAGGATGTCGCTAATCTTGAATAACTCTAGCTTTTTCTCACCGATAGTATAACCAACAAAATCAACATACTGTTCCAAATTCAATTGAGCAGTTTGTGATTTTAAGGGTGCCAATGAAGTACCATCCCCTGCAATAACAAGCACAGTGTTAGGGTCTGTTTTTACATACTCTGACAGAGCGTCAAGAAGATAGGTGACCCCCTTTTTCTCCGCTAAACGACCAATAAACAAGAGTATGTTTCGTCCATGGTAACCATATTTCTCTTTTAGCTCCTGAACGCTGTATTCAGACTCGGCGAAAGAGCTGGTATCTACCCCCATGGGGATAACCTTCACTTTGTGAGCAATCTCGTCCCAAGTAGTTGCTGTGAAAAAATGCCTTAATTGTCTTAGAGACCGCTGACTAACTACTGTGATTTTACTAGCGCCTGCGGAGAAGAACCGAACCAACGCAGGTCCAAGCACAGGAATTTTCTTCGCAATCTTTACGTCCGATGAATGACTGGTATAAACATGTTTAGTTCTGGTCAGTAGCCCAACAACTCCCCCAACTATACCCTGCGGTATAAACCAATGAGAGTAAATAAAATCTGGCTTACGTTTTAACACCAAAAGAAACAAAGCAATAAATTCAAAGAAAATCAAAAAAGGGATCTGCAAATAGAGCCATCTATTCTCTCTTAGATTAGGCATTATCGCGGGGTACACCAATTTCTGAAGCTTAGCAGGAAAAAAATATTTGAAGCGGATGATTTCACCGTATATAGCTATTTCACTAACTTTGGCGCCTGGATGGTGGGGAGCCAGTACTGTGATTTCAAACTCAGGGTAGTTCTTTTTTAAAAAAACCAACTGATCGTGTACAAACATGGGTACAGCATCATCTTTCCATCTTGGGTATGTTGATGCTGTCACTATAATTTTTACTTTTTTAGCATTCATTATGTTAGTGTGATCATCTATTATCGCTCGATTTACCGAGGCTTTATCTCTATGCAATTGATTCAAGATCCAACCTCATTGTGCACGCTTGTAATTGCCTTGAAAACCCTGAAATTTTATCGCTCGTAGGGGTCGTGGATAGGCTCGGTCAGGCCGAATTGGCTCGACTGCACCAACAAGCTGCGTCAATAATCTGAGCAATTGCCCCATGGAGTATACTGTGTCAGCGGGCGTGTCAGGTGATTTTCAAATAGTAACGGTTAGGGCTTCGGAAATTATGTATTGTCCCATAGTGCGCAGGATATCAGCTCAGATTCAAGGCACAGATGAAAGCGTATATCATTGACTATGTCACTGAATCTGCAACGCAGACGACGTCCATGGATGGACTGGATTCACGCGAGGCAGCATGCCGGTAGTGATAGCTGAGCTGAGAGACCAGCAGGATGGGATGATCCAGTTTTTCCGCGGCCCTTTAAGTTTTCACTAGGTCTTACCTGGTGGTGTTGAGACAAGAGTCTTGATCTTCTCATAAGACTTTGCTGAGTAAACTGCCTCCGAGTAAGGGAAGTATCGAGCAGAAAGTTTATCTCGATTATTCTGTTGTATAAATTCATCTGAATACCAGTTCGATTCAGTTATCAGTTCGATCAGCTCATCTGTGCTATTTGCTCTTGGCCCATAACGACACTCATCATAGTCCCTGTATATCACTTTTCTCGTCAGAAAGTCCTCTAAATCAAATGGGAAGAAAATTGTTGGTTGGCCCAGTACAAGAAAATTTGCAAGAGTACCCGAATAGTCGGATATAAAGAGTTTGCAATGCAGAATATGTTTGATTAAATGATCAGGGGGGGCATTAATAAACAGATTTTCTTCCCCGATGGATTGATACTTTGAAGAGTTTACATGCCTGCATATCACAAGTTTAAATTGATTATTTTCAAGCCAGGCTTTCAAAGCGTCTGAGAGTATCAGTTTGTCAACCGTAGAGTTCAACTTTTCCCGGGCATCTTGAGTCTCTCTATGGGTGGGAAAGTAGAGAATAGTATTTGTTTTTTTGTTAACCTTTTCTCTAAAGAACTGATCTAGATGAGCGCCGCCGCCCAATACTATTCGGTTCTCCTTATCGGGATACAGTTGCGTAATATTTCTTTTCTCCTCTTCAGAGGTTGCCAGTATATAATCAAAGTCTGTGACGAGATGTCTGATTCTACTTTTGGATGGGCCTTTTAGATGGTTTAGCGTATGCGACACCATTATACGTGTACCTAGCACACTCCTTAGCAAGTATAGAAAGATATCCAAATCATCCTCGCCATGGGAATAGATAAGGACCGGTGCGTTGACAATCGTAAATCTCGATTTGAACGAATGCTTCATGAGTACAGCATGCCCGCGTTTTCTTAAAGTTGATGCAATAGAGTGATTGGCACTTATCCATACTATTTTCTGACTGGTTCTTCCTGTTATGTATTCGTGTAGAGACTTACTGTTGTCTTCGTAGTAGTTACCCTTATGGCCATTTACTACCCACGGGTTACTCTTTTTACGTGTTAGCAAAGCGAATGGAAACAAAAACACTAAAAAGAGCAGAAAAGGTATGCTTTGAATAAGTAGTTTCGCGAAAATCGTTGAACGCTTCCTGAGTATGTGCGTATCTAACAAGAACATATACTTGGTATTTCCCTGTAGTATTTAAAAGCGGACTGTCCCTGGGGTGTGCTGCGAGACATAATCAAACCACTCCATGGAATTACAAAATCCCAAAGGCATTGGTACCGGTGAAACGACCCAAGGCCAACCTATTCGTTCCTATGGTGGTGTTGGGAACTCTTCGAGTATTATATGAATAAGATTTGACTAAACAATTCCAAATTTACATATATTTATGAATGTTTTACACTTTTTCAAAAACTGTTCAACTGATATTTCGGATAACTTCTTGAAAGCGCAACCTTTATAAGCCGGGTTTAAGTGATGCTTTTTTCTTCCAGGAATACAGTTTACCCCCTGGGGATGTGAGTTGATGACGGTATTAGATAAACGAAGCCTGGAACTGACCGGTGCAGGGTGATGCAGCTGGCATGAACCATCAAACCAACCCAGCGAATCGGACGTTCAGGCTCCCGGTGGAGGGGATGAGCTGTGCTGCCTGCTCGACTCGTCTAGAGAAAGTGCTTAGCAGGCAGGCCGGTGTTAAAAAAGCCACTGTTAACCTCGCGAGTAACAGTGCCAGTGTAGACCTGGACGGGGCTGAAGTGACAGTGAGTGAGGTCATAGCTGTCATCGACAGTGCCGGTTTTGCAGTACCCCGTGAACAGTTTAGTTTAGAGATCTCCGGGATGATCTGTGTCGCCTGCTCGGGACGACTGGAAAAGGTGCTGGCCCGATTGCCCGGGGTGGAGCGGGTATCGGTCAACCTGGCTTCTGAAAGGGCCGTGGTGAGCGCTCCCGAAGGGATGATCCGGCAGAGCACCCTGATCGAGACGGTTAAGAAGTCCGGCTTCAGTGCGACACCTGCTGTGAGTACGGTACAGCGCTCGGCGGAGCAGAGGGCCGGAAGGAAGGCGCGGGATCGGGCCGACCTCTTCAAACTGGCATTGGCTGTATTGCTGACACTCCCTCTGGCGTTACCGATGCTGTTGATGCCACTGGGTATCGACGCCATGCTTCCAGCCTGGATACAACTGGTGCTGGCGACACCTGTCCAGTTCTGGATTGGCTGTCGGTTCTATGAAGGAGCCTTTAAATCACTGCGCGGCGGTGCAGGCAACATGGATGTATTGGTTGCGATGGGAACGACTGCGGCCTGGGGTATGAGTACCTGGGTGACCTTGTTTGGCGGAACCGGGGGGCATCTGTATTTTGAAGCCTCTGCAATGGTGATCACGCTGGTGCTGTTTGGTAAATGGATGGAAAGGCGTGCTACCCACAGTGCTGCCACGGCAATCAGGGCATTGATGGATCTGCAGCCTGATCTGGCACGGGTGGAGCGTGATGGCCGGATGTTCGAAGTGCCGGCGGAGACTGTTCTGCCGGATGATCTGGTGGTCGTTCGGCCGGGTGAGCGACTGCCGGTGGACGGGGTGATCGTCAGCGGCGAGAGTCAGCTTGATGAGTCCCTGATTACCGGAGAGTCGCTGCCGGTGCATCGAAAGGTCGGAGAAGCCGTCACCGGGGCATCGGTCAATGGGGATGGATTGCTGCGGATACGCGCTACCACTGTGGGTGCCGAGTCCACCCTGGCGCGAATTATCGGGCTGGTGGAGGACGCACAGGCAAGCAAAGCACCGGTACAGAAGCTGGTGGACCGGATTTCCGCTGTTTTCGTGCCGGTAGTCGCAGCAATTGCGATGCTGACACTCCTGGTCTGGACCCTGGCTGGTGATCTGCAGATGGGTTTCATGGCGGCGGTTACCGTTCTGGTGATTGCCTGCCCCTGTGCCCTCGGACTGGCAACGCCGACGGCGTTGATGGTGGGTACGGGGATTGCCGCTCGCCGGGGCATACTGATCCGGGATGCTCAGGCATTGGAGCGGGCCAACCGTGTCGATACCCTGGTTTTCGACAAGACCGGAACCCTGACCGTGGGGAAGCCCAGTGTGGAGACCCTGGTGGCGGTGGATGGGGAGGAGGACACACTTCTCATACTTGCCGCATCGGCTCAGCAGGGCAGCGAGCATCCCCTGGCCAAAGCGGTGCTGCGTCGGGTTGAACTCCAGGGTATGCCTCTTGCCGGGGTTGAGGCTTTCAAATCGCTGCCGGGCCGGGGGTTATCCGCCAGGGTGGGGGAGCGGGATCTACTGATTGGCAGTCATCGGCTGATGACCGAATTCGGAATCCCGATGGACGCACTGAAAGAGCGGGCTGAGCATCTGGAAGCTCAGGGGCATACGTTGATGTGGGTGGCGGACGTGACCGAAAAAGGGAGCATGCTGGGATTCGTCTCTGTGGTGGATCCGGTGAAATCCGAGGCCAGAGAGGTCATGAGCATCTTGAATGAGCGGGGTGTGGAGACCATTTTGCTTACTGGTGATAATCCACATGCGGCCAGAGTGGTGGGGGACAGGGTCGGAATCGGCAGAGTGGTTGCCGAAGTGCTGCCGGCTGACAAGGCAGCGACCATTCGCGAACTCCGGGGCCAGGGGCGGGTGGTGGCTATGGTCGGCGACGGAATCAACGATGCTCCGGCACTGGCTGCCGCCGACGTGGGTATCGCCATGGGGACCGGAACCGATGTTGCCATGAATACCGCGGGGTTGACGTTGATGCGGGGGGATCTCATCCTGGTTCCAGATGCGCTTTCCTTGTCCCGGGCCACCCATAAAAAAATCCGGCAGAATCTCTTCTGGGCACTCATATACAATCTTCTGGCTATTCCGTTGGCGGCTTCAGGGCTGCTCAATCCAGTGATTGCGGGTGCCGCTATGGCCATGTCGTCGGTGAGCGTGGTCTCCAATTCCCTGTTGTTGCGCCGGTACAGGGGGGGGTGATCACCAGACCATCAGGGGTCCCGTCGACGGCCGATCGGGTGATGTTCGTTCCTGTGTGGGGGTGATGGCCGATCTTGCTGCACGTTGACGGTGAGAGAGTGACAAGCTCAATCTGAGGGGCTTACGAATCAGACTTCTCTATGCTGCCGGGGGGCTTTGATTCTGCAGGAGGGCTGAAGCGCAGCAGGGGGCTGTCACTTATTTCCTGAACTGGATAACTTTCTTCTGGGGTGACAGATTGATTTCATCGATAGCAGCCCCGGGGCGGGCATTGAGCATCAGCCATACCGCCTCTGCCACATCCTCCGGTTCGAGATGAGCGTCAGGGGTATCACCAGGCTGAAAGCCCAGATGATCGAAAAAACCGGTTCGCACCATGCCCGGATTGACGATACCTACTCTGACACCTGATCCGGCGCACTCCTCCCGCAGCGACTGGGCCAGTCCGCGCAGTGCGAACTTGGTCGCAGAGTAGACGGCCCCTTTACGACCACCTGACAGTGCAGCTTCCGATCCCATAAATACCAGGTCGCCGGTTTTCCTCGCTTTGAAGGCCGGAAGAAACTCCCGTGCCAGCAGAATCTGACTGGTCAGATTCAGATCGATGAGGTTGCGAACCTGTGTCGGGGAAAACTCCTCAAGAGAGCCGAAGTGGCCATAGCCGGCATTGAGGACGAGCCCATCCACTTCCGGGTGACGATGATGCAGTTTTTTCAGGGTTTCCGGTAGCTCGTCGATGGAGGACAGGTCCATCGTAATGCTCGAGAATCTATCTGACGAGTGCCCGCTCTTCGAAAAATCCCGGCCCATACCGATTACTGTCCATCCCCCCTGCAGCGCTCTGGTTGTGATGGCCTTTCCGATTCCCCCGCTTGCACCGGTGATCACCAGGGTTCTGCCGCTGTTCATGGGTCAACCTCTGAGAGACCGAGCAGACGGTCCACCAGTGCCATCCGCCGGGCGATAAGCTGGGTTACCATTTTCGAATTGATTCTGTCGATGGGTTGTTCTCTATTGTCAGATACCACTTTCAGGCAGAAAATCTTTTCCGGTGAGGTGCATTGATGCACTGCAGCGAAAAAACCTGCCGCCTCCATGTCGCAAAGTGTCTCTCTCTGGTAGTTCGTGTCGGGTCTGGACAGGGTGGTCAGTCGGTCGGTTTCACAGCAGAGGGCAGATGGTATTGTGGGATGCCATTGGCTGCCGTCCGCTTCATCATGTATTTCGCTGATCAGGACCGCTTCGCCGATGGATCGGTGGGAGTGCCCGGCAATTCCCAGGTTGATCCAGACACCCGCCATCGGATCGAGCATCGATGCAAGATCACAGGTAGCCTGGAAGGCGGCTTCTTTCCCCACACCCGATATGACCAGATTCATGTTCTCTCCCCGATAAAGGGACAGATGCCCGACCTTGTTGTCCCTGATCAGGCCGTAGTGTCGGTTGACCGCGCGGGCTTCGGAGGGGAGGGCGGTTATCACGCAGATGTCTCTGGATTTCTCGGTCAAAATTCGTTTACCCGGGTTGTTCTTTAGTAACAGTCAATCACGATTATGGAGCTTGGTAGATGTCACTGGGCGCTCACCCGGTCGGCAGCAGACAGCCACAGCCCAACCGGCCGGGTCTTCCGCCCGATAAAAGACAACAGTCCGGGTGGTGCATGAATACCGGGTTTTTGAAAGGCGCTTGTCAGCCAGGCGTCCGATGCCGTCGAGGTTACCAGGTAAGTTCCAGATTGATGATTTTGAATTCCATTAAACGGTGGTTTTAATTTCGCCGGGGCTAACGGAACCACATCAATGTAATCGGGGAACTCCCAGCTCACCACATTCGCTGAACTCCCATAGGAACCGCGGACCTGGAACAGTGCGTTATACCCATGAGACCCGTGTCGGTACGTTCTTTGCCCGGTATTCCGATTTCAGGGCGAATATCCCCCCACCATGGAATAGTACCACGATCCCCAGGCCCTTCTATTTTTCCCATAGCCTGTTTTCATGACGAGCCAATAGAAAGGCTGATCGTTCCAGCTTCGGTAAAGTGCTGTTTAACCATTTTATCTGCCGATTTCCGCCGTATCAGTACTCCGTCACGATCACGTCGAAGGAGTGCTGGTATGGTGATAGCCTGGAGCCGGAGAATGATTCTCATCGCCTGTCAGGTATGGGTGTATGTCTTGAGCCCGGATTCAGATTGGCGTGAATCCAAATCTGCAAGGGTTAGACATAAGGGCCGTTGGTTCAACGAGTTAGTGGTCGATTGCTTATGCGTGTCCAGGACCGGAAATGCTTTTGGGAGGAGCAGTGATCCAACCTATTATCCCATCGGAGGGGTCATTGCCGCTGCCATCAGTGATCCATCGGGTTCTCAGACCTGTGAACAGACCGGAAGCTGTGGCGTGCCCGGCCTGGTGGCCGTAGTACAATCATCCAGGGGCTCGGCGGCCAATGCCCAGGCGATTCAGTCCGGTGCATTGGAATCGGCATTCGTCCAGTCGGATGTGGTCTATTGGGCCTATTCGGGAACGGGTGATGACAGGATCGGCGGAGCGGCACCACGATTGCGCACCATCGCCAGTCTCTACCGGGAGAGTGTTCACCTGGTAGTGCGTCGGGACTCCGGCATTGATGCTGTTACTGATCTGCGGGGTAAGCGGGTATCTCTCGATGAACCCGGCTCGGGGACGCTTACCGATGCGCTGATTATTCTGGATGCCTATGGATTGTCGGTGAGCGACATGGAAGCCGGGTATACCAAACCTTATCTTGCTTCCATCAAAATGGCTGATGGTCAGCTCGACGCGTTCTTTTTTGTCGCTGGGTACCCTGCACATTCCATATCAGAACTGGCGATGAAAGTGGATATCAAGCTGGTGCCACTCAAGGGAGCGGAGATGGCTGAACTGATTGAACGTCACCGCTTTTTCTCCAGATCCGTTATCCCGGCAGGTATCTACGATCCCGCCAGGAACAGGATGTGACACTGTTGATCAGCGAAGTGGGGGATCTCGTCTGTGTGGTCCAACTGGCAAGGGCGGAGCAGAGCAAGCAGAGTATGGAGACACTGCTCGACCGGATACAGCATATCGAACGACACCTCGGAGAAATTCGGGAGAGCTATCGTTTTAACGATTTAATCGGTTTGTCTGCAATTCATGCGGCGCTCTACCCTGCGATTCACGATATCGGAAAATGGTCCAGTGAAGGCGTCTACCAATTCAAACCCACTTCGCCTGAGACCCTCAAACTGATTGAACTCAGGGCCAGTCAGGCCAATCAACAGGCCACGCAACTGCTGTCTGAATCCGCCGGTGAGGCGTTGGAAATTCTGTCCCGACAGGCCTGGCGTATGAGTGGGTTTCGCCAGGTCATCATTATCATGCTGGGCATTATGGCGGTCATGTCGCTGGCCCTGGGCTTTTTTGTTTTACGCCAGCAGCGCACGCTTGTCGCACTGAAGGAGAGTGAAGAGCAGATCCGATACCGGGCGAATTTCGATTTGGTGACCGGGCTGCCGAATCGTCCGAATTTCATCGAACACTTGAGTGCGGCTGTCGCTAGAAGTCGCCGCACACGTGGGCTGATCGCCCTGTTATTCATTGATCTCGATCGTTTCAAGACTATTAACGATACCCTGGGACACGATATCGGGGATCAGCTGATAAAGGAGGCGGGATCGAGAATTGTGGCGAATGTACGTTCGACCGATATGGTGGCAAGGTTGGGTGGTGATGAGTTCACCGTGTTGTTGCAGGATATGTCGGACGCGATGCATGCACCACTGATAGCCGAATCGATCAACGAGCAGTTGACGATGCCTTTTCGACTGGATGGGCACGAGGTCTACTCCAGTGCCAGTATCGGTATCACTATCTGCCCCATCGATAGCGAGGATGCCAGCACCTTGCTGAAGAACGCGGATATGGCCATGTATCAGGCCAAAGACATGGGACGAAACACATTCCGGTTTTTTACTAAAGCAATGACTAACCGGGCCAGGCAGTTTCTCGAGCTCGACAAGGATCTTCGCCGGGCAATTGAGCGGGATGAGATGTTTATCCAGTTCCAGCCTATCTATGATCTCCGAAGGCGAATGGTTGCGGGAGTGGAAGCGCTGATGCGTTGGAAACACCCGGAGAAGGGCATCATCATGCCGGAGGTTTTTATTCCAGTTGCCGAAGAAACGGGATTGATCGTGGAAATGGGCTACTGGGTTCTCGACCGGGCTTCCCGGGAGGCGATGAGGTGGCAACAGCTGGGTTCGGCTATGCCTTATCTGGCAGTAAACGTATCGACCCGACAGATCAAGGGCGGTTTCTGCGGCGAAAAGGTCAGTCTCATACTGGAACAAACCGGTTTCCCCCCGGAAAAGCTGGTGCTGGAGCTTACCGAGTCGTTGTTGATGGAAGAGGACAAGCGGGTACACGCGACCTTGGATGGTTTCCGTTCGCTGGGTATCGAGTTTGCGGTGGATGACTTTGGCACGGGTTACTCTGCGCTCAATTACCTCAGAAGCTTTCCCGTCAGTACGCTGAAAATTGACAGGTCATTCATTAATGACATGGTCGATAATCAGGGGGATGCCCAACTTGTTGACAGTATCGTGGCCATGGCCGGTGGCTTGAACGTGGGAGTGGTAGCTGAAGGGGTGGAGACATTGGAGCAGGCGTCAATATTGCGTAAATTTGGTTGCACGCTGTTTCAGGGTTTTCTCTATGGCAAGCCCGTAGACGCCGATACCCTGTTCAGGATACTGATCGAGGATACTATCCCGGACGTCATCAGTGAGGACGGGAGATCCGCACAGGTGTCCTGATTCCGGTGGGCGAGAGTGCACCCGGACATAGCTACTGGCAGGTTTTCGCCCGCGACTGAAATGACAGGTCTTGTTCAGACCATCCCCGGAGAGATCAGGAGGTTTCAGCGAGTCTGGAGTAGTCATTTTGCTGCAGAAGGTACTGTCGGGCCTCTTCCTCTTTTCCCCGTTTCGCCGCACCCTGGGCCAGGATTCCTGCTTTTTTCGACAGCATGGATGCGGCAGCTGCCCGTTCCTGCCCATTGATGGCGCCGCTGTGGATGATTTTTTCCAGCGCCTTGATTCGAAAGCGATCCATCCCCCAGTACTGCCGTGACAACTGGTCATCGTGCCCGCCGTATTTGACGATCTGAGGCGTCTCCACGAAGGCCACCGGGTTGCGCGCACAGATGCGCAGCCAGAGGTCGTAGTCCTCACAGGCGGGCAGAGATTCATCGAACAGCCCGGTTTCATAGAACAGCGAACGATGTATCAGTACTGAAGAGGGTGAAATAACACACAGGGGCAGGCAGCGATCGAATATCCAGCCACCGCTCTTAGCATGCTTTTTCATGGCATTGACCCGCTTACCATCCCGTACCCAGATCTCCTCGGTGTGGCACAGCCGATAATCTGACATCCCGTTCAACAACCGCACCTGACTGGAGAGTTTGCCCGGCAGCCACTCGTCATCGGAATCGAGTAGTGCTATCCAGTCACCTCGTGCGCTGGTTATGCCCAGATTGCGTGCGCTGCTCACACCTGAGTTTTCCTGAAACAGATAGCGACAAGCCGGGAATCTGTTTTCCACCCTCTGGCGGGTTTCGTCGGTTGAGCCGTCATCGACCACGATCGTTTCCAGAGGCTCGAGGGTCTGGGCTTGAACCGATGTGAGAGCACGACAGAGCAGATCCCCACGATTGTGGGTGGGTATCACGACAGAGATGGAGGGTCGGTGCACTTGTGAGATTCTTCAGGCAACAACTAGTTTTGCTGCCTGTTTCGCTTTCGAGACTTCCCAGACCATCTCATCCAGGGATGGGATACAGTCAACCCGCTCGATGATGGTGGATACCGGCCCGACAACGGCAATGGTGCTGCGATAAAGCTCCCAGATGGGGTCGGATGCAGGACCGGACCCGGGCATCTGCAGATCACAAAGCTGGGTGGAGCCGGCAAGGTGTATCTGCTGTACCCGCTGAGCCGGCAGCTGTTGCAGGTAATCATCGGCATCCAGTCCCCGGGTGACGCAGGTTATGTGCAGATTGGCAATATCCAGCAGGATCAGCGAGTCCGAGCGGGTGGCGACCTCGCGGATGAATTCAGCCTCCGGTATCTGTGTATCCGGCGTATTGCGATAGGCGGGTACATTTTCCAGCAGTATCTGTCTGCCGAGGAACCCCTGAACCTCCTGTATACGATTCACCAGATGGTCGATGGTTTCTTCTGCAAATGGAAGTGGCAGCATTTTGCCCTGGCTGTTGTCTGCACCGCTCCAGCAGAGGTGATCGGAGATCCAGGCTGGCTCGACACGACTTATGAGATTTTTCAATCCTGCAAGGTATTCCTGGTTCAGGGGCCAGGGGCTTCCTACAGCCAGTGAAATACCATGCATCGTGACTGGATAGTGCTCACGTACCTTGTCGAGCTGCCGCAAGGCATCATTATCGGTATCCAGATAGTTCTCTGAGATGATTTCGAACCAGCCAACGTCAGGGTGTTGCTGAATCACCGAAGGTATGTGCTCTCTTCGCAGCTGCAGGCCGAATCCCAGGTAGGGTGGGCGGCGATCGTTCGGATCGTTTCCAGTCATCATCAGCTAATGGATTCCGTGGTGTGGATCAGACTTGAAGATACCTCCGATCCCCCTTTTGTCGCAAGGATAAAGTGTCCGGTTTCAGACCGATCTTCTGAGGAGTTCCAGATTGGGTCCCTGTCCCTTGACAGGTTAATCCGCAAACCAAGGGCCAATGGGCTAGACTTCTAGGCTTGCTCAACGGTGCATCCATGCACCACTTGTCCCTCTGAACGGGAATGATGGGGCGTGATTTTGACTAGGAGGCCGTCCGAGAACTCAGTTTTTGGCAAAACACGATTTTTAACTCATTGATTAATAATGAATTAATTTTGTCGAAAACACGGATTTTGCTATTCTCGGACAGGCTCCTAGTGCAATGCGTTGAACATCCTGTTTCGGTATCTGCTCACCAGGGGGTCGGATCCTCCGATGATGTCGAAAACTGCGATCATACCTTTACGCCCCGCGTCGTTACCATAGGATCGGTCTTGCTGCATCAATTGAAACAGCAGATCCAGAGCCGTTTCAAAGTCGCCCTGCAGTACGTTACGAGCTGCAAGCCGGTGAATATCGGCGCTGTCTTTGTCTTTGCCCGCTGACGGGTTCCCAGGGTCAATTTCCGGGGAGGCACTCTCTGCGATCCGTTGAAATACGATTCTACCCTTGAGGGATACCGCTTCCGGGCTGCTCTGATCATCCATACCAAGCCGGTTGAGGGTTTGTTCTGCCTTGTCAATCTCTCCTTGCTCCGCCTCCAGGGTGGCCACGGCCAGCAGCACACGTGGGTTATCAGGGTCGATTTCCCTGGCTTGATCCAAAATTCTACCCGCACTTTCGGGATCTCCTTCCAGGGACAGAATCTTCGCTTTGGCCAGTAGTGCATCAGATTCTCGTGGCAGGTGTTTATCCAGGAATGCCCGGACCTCGCCTTCTGGCAGGGCCCCCATGAATTCATCGACGGGCTGACCGTTTTTAAACAGCTTTACGGTGGGGATACTGCGAATGCCGAATTGAGCGGCAATTTCCTGTTGTTGCTCAGTGTCCACCTTCGCCAGAATAAATTTTCCGGCATATTCCTCCGCCAGCTGGGAGAGAAGGGGCATCAGTGCTTTGCATGGTTGACACCATTCAGCCCAGAAATCCACCAGCACCGGGACGGTTCGGGAACCTTCAATGACGACGGCTTCATAGTTGTCTGCAGTGATATCGATCGAATGGGGTGTGTGGTTCATCTTGTTACCGTTCTCTAATAGTTTTTGTGTCTCATTAAAAGTCTGTTCTTGCCTCTTTACCGGGAACTGACCCCCGAGACTGTCAGTAGAGCCGAATGGCTCTGAATCGGATTTGTCCCCAGGTATTCAGCCTGCACGTCACCGGTCTGCTTATAAAACTCTGGCAGCTTCTCGAATACCGGAGATATCGATCAAGCTTTTGTGTAGCGACAGATTCCCGGATTTCATGCTGAAGCCATCTCAAATACTGCCTATCCAGTTAAATGGGGAACGTTGGCAGAAAATCCAGCCCCTTGATTTCGAGTCGATCAATCCCATCCTTTCCATAGTGTATTAGATCGGGAACCCAGGGGGTTCCCTGAATCTTCCTGGGGTCTGATTTCAGCATCTCGCAACCGCATCGTCGTTTCCGGTGCTCATGCCTTGCTGCGGAATGCCCCATGGGTGAATCCATAGAATATTTTGACAGATCGTCCCCATGTTGAATCGTAACTGCTCGTCCCCCGGAGATTACCCCCCATGGGCGGTCTGTGAAGGAAGTGTCTTTGGCATGGATGCCAAAGCCAAGCTTACAGGGATAGTTTTACGGCGTCTTCCGCAACAGATTACCCGTGCGGGGTGAGTAGTTACGTTGAATCCATCATCGGGTTGCCAGCAGGCCAGGAGAGAGCATATGTCCGAATCACTACACGTCGTTTGCCCCCATTGTGGAGGGGTTAACCGTCTGCCTCGAGCGCGGCTGGGCAGTAACCCCCGGTGTGGCAAGTGCCACCGGGACATTTTTACCGGACATCCGCTGACCCTGGCAGAAGACGGATTTGAGCAGTTTCTGAAGCGTAGCCAACTGCCATTGCTGGTAGATTTCTGGGCACCCTGGTGCGGACCCTGCCGCAGCATGGCACCTGCCTTTGAAAAGGCTGCCGGATTGCTTGAGCCGGAGGTGCTGCTGGGTAAGGTCAATACCGAAGAGCAGCAGGGCCTGGCCACCCGGTTCGGTATTCGGAGTATTCCGACTCTGGCATTGTTCCGGGGTGGAAGCGAGGTGGCACGGGTGGCAGGCGCAATGGATTCCGAGAGTCTCGTGGCGTGGGTTCGGCAGCATCTTCGATAGCCGGTGGCCGATTGGCCCCATGGACAGGGCCCTCCCGCGTACAGTAAAATCCAAGCGGTTAAGGGGAGCGCCCGTAAAGACCGGGTGGTCACGAAGGTATATTCAGGTGTTGTCGGCAGGCGTTGAGATCTGCTGGGAAGACCACGCTGTCAGTGTTTTAACCCGAGTGCGGCGATCTACTGGATCCGCCCGCTTCGGCACGCCTGTAGGGGACTGTTCTTTGAGAAAACCGGCGCTGTTGGTCCTGGAAGATGGCACAATTTTTCGGGGTGAGTCTATCGGTGCAGACGGTAAGACCGTCGGCGAAGTCGTTTTTAATACTGCAATCACGGGTTATCAGGAAATCCTGACAGATCCGTCCTACAGTCGGCAGATTGTGACCCTCACTTATCCTCACATCGGTAGTACCGGCACCAACCCCGAGGATGAAGAGTCGAATGAGGTCCATGGGGCTGGTCTGGTTATTCGGGACCTGCCGGCACTGGCAAGCAACTGGCGTAGCCGGCAGCCCCTCGATGAGTACCTCCAATCGAAGAATCTGGTCGCAATAGCCGATATTGATACCCGGCGCCTGACCCGCATTCTCAGGGAGAAAGGAGCGCAGAGCGGCTGTATTCTGGCCGGTGATGCTCCGGATGCGTCAGTCGCGCTCGATGCAGCCAGAGCTTTTCCCGGCCTGAAAGGGATGGATCTTGCCAAAGAGGTGACCACTGACAGCCCCTATGAATGGATCCAGGGTAGCTGGACCCTGGAGCACGGGTATACGGATGCGCCACATCCTGTTGATGCCCATCTTCACCACCATCTGGTGGCCTATGACTACGGAATCAAACGCAATATTCTGAGAATGCTGGTGGATCGTGGCTGCCGTATAACAGTCGTACCAGCCCAGACTCCTGCAGCGGAAGTACTGGCAATGGAGCCTCACGGGATATTTCTATCCAACGGGCCAGGTGACCCGGAACCCTGCGATTATGCGATCCAGGCGATTGGGGCATTGCTGGAAACCGGTATACCCATATTCGGGATCTGCCTTGGTCACCAGTTGTTGTCTCTTGCCAGCGGTGCCCGCACTGTCAAGATGAAGTTTGGTCACCATGGAGCCAACCACCCGGTACAGGACTTGAATACCCGCGGCGTCATGATCTCCAGTCAGAATCATGGCTTCGCGGTGGATGCAGACAGTCTCCCGGAAAACCTGGCGGTGACCCATCGTTCCCTTTTCGATGACTCGATTCAGGGTATACATCGCACCGACAAGCCGGCATTCGGGTTTCAAGGACATCCGGAAGCGAGCCCCGGACCCCATGATGTGGCACCGGTGTTCGATCACTTCATCGACCTGATAAATAAACGGGATTAATCCAGGGACCGGTTCGGCGGGGAGATTCCCGCTGCACCTTGCGGACCTGGTGGCTGAGAAAAAATGCCTAAACGAACAGACATAGAAAAAGTTCTCATTATTGGTGCCGGTCCGATTGTGATCGGTCAGGCCTGCGAGTTCGATTACTCCGGTGCCCAGGCCTGCAAGGCATTGAAGGAGGAAGGTTACCGGGTAATTCTGGTCAACTCCAATCCTGCCACCATTATGACTGACCCTGACAGTGCTGATGCCATTTATATCGAACCGATCAATTGGCGTACCGTAGCCAAAATCATCGAAAAGGAGCGTCCGGATGTGCTGCTCCCCACCATGGGTGGGCAGACCGCACTCAATTGTGCCCTGGACCTGGTCAGGGAGGGTGTGCTGGAAGAGTACGGCGTGGAAATGGTCGGGGCTACCCGGGAAGCCATCGATAAGGCTGAGGATCGGGACCTGTTTCGCCAGGCGATGAGAAAGATCGGGTTGGATATGCCTCGGTCAGCCATCGCCCACAGCATGGAAGAAGCCCTGCAGGTCCAGGTGCCCATCGGTTTTCCCACGATCATCCGGCCTTCCTTTACCATGGGCGGCTCCGGTGGGGGTATCGCCTACAACAAAGAAGAGTTCGTGGAGATTTGTGAACGGGGACTGGATTTATCCCCGACCAATGAACTGCTGATCGAGGAGTCCGCCCTCGGATGGAAAGAGTTCGAAATGGAAGTGGTGCGCGATCGAAAGGATAACTGCATCATTATCTGTTCCATCGAAAATTTCGATCCCATGGGGGTCCACACCGGTGATTCGATCACGGTTGCGCCTGCCCAGACCCTGACCGACAAAGAATACCAGATCATGCGGGACGCCTCACTGGCGGTGTTGCGCGAGATCGGTGTCGATACGGGTGGATCGAACGTTCAGTTCGCCATCAACCCGGATGATGGTCGCATGATCATTATCGAGATGAATCCACGGGTATCACGTTCTTCCGCACTGGCGTCTAAAGCTACCGGCTTTCCGATTGCCAAGGTGGCAGCCAAGCTGGCGGTTGGATACACCCTCGACGAATTGCGAAACGAAATTACCGGTGGTGTCACGCCGGCCTCTTTCGAACCTTCGATCGATTATGTGGTGACCAAAGTACCGCGATTTGCATTCGAAAAGTTTCCATTGGCCCCCGATCGGCTCACTACCCAGATGAAGTCCGTTGGGGAGGTAATGGCTATCGGCCGGACCTTCCAGGAGTCATTGCAGAAAGCGTTGCGGGGCCTGGAGACCGGGAAGTCGGGGTTGGACGAAGTGGTGGACCTGGGGTCGGACGAACTCAAGAATATTCTGCGGCATGAGCTGCAGGAACCCGGAGCCGAGCGTATCTGGTATGTCGCCGATGCTCTCCGTTCGGGTATGAGTATGCAGGATGTGTTCGAACTGACCCGGATCGATCCCTGGTTCCTGATTCAGATCGAGGAATTGGTGACCATCGAGTCGGAAGTGGGGCAGGGCGGCATCGACAGCCTCGATGAAGCACGTTTGCGTCAGCTCAAGCGTAAGGGATTCTCCGACGCCCGGCTGGCCCGGCTGACAGGCACGAACGAGGCAGATATCAGAAGCCGTCGCCAGGGGTTTGGCGTACGCCCCGTGTTCAAACGGGTGGATACCTGCGCTGCGGAATTTGCCACCAGTACCGCCTACATGTACTCGACCTACGAGGAAGAGTGCGAGTCGGTCCCGACAGACCGTCGGAAAATAATGGTACTGGGTGGAGGTCCGAACCGCATAGGCCAGGGTATTGAGTTTGATTACTGTTGTGTCCACGCTGCGTTTGCCATGCGCGAAGATGGATACGAAACCATCATGGTCAACTGTAATCCGGAGACGGTCTCCACAGACTACGATACGTCCGACAGGCTCTATTTCGAGCCGCTGACTCTTGAGGACGTCCTGGAAGTTATTGAAACCGAAAAGCCGGAAGGGGTCATCGTTCAGTACGGTGGTCAGACTCCCCTGAAACTGGCCAGGGATCTGGAGGCGGCAGGTGCGCCGATTATCGGAACCAGCCCTGATTCCATCGATCTGGCGGAAGATCGGGAACGTTTCCAGCAACTGGTAGAGAAACTGAGACTGAAACAACCCCCGAACCGCACCGCAACCGATCCGGAACAGGCCGTGCACCTCGCCGATGAGATCGGGTATCCCCTGGTGGTGAGGCCTTCCTACGTGCTCGGTGGCCGGGCGATGGAAATCGTGCACGACGAAGAGGATTTACGTCGTTACATGCGGGAAGCCGTCAGCGTATCCAACGACTCTCCGGTGTTACTGGATCGTTTTCTCAACGATGCTATCGAAGTGGACATCGACGCCATCTGTGATGGTACCGATGTGCTGATCGGGGGCATTATGGAGCACATTGAAGAAGCGGGGGTACACTCCGGAGATTCTGCCTGTTCCCTTCCGCCCTACACGCTTTCGGCAGATATCCAGGACCGGATGCGTGAACAGATACGCAAGTTGGCGATGGAATTGAAGGTGATCGGGTTGATGAATACCCAGTTCGCCATCAAGGATCATGATATTTATCTGCTGGAAGTCAATCCCCGCGGCTCGCGAACAGTACCTTTCGTATCCAAAGCCACAGGAGTCCAGCTGGCAAAAGTTGCCGCACGCTGCATGGCAGGAACCTCCCTGGCAGAGCAGGGAATAACCCGTGAAGTCATTCCCCGGAATTACTGTGTAAAGGAGGCGATATTCCCCTTCATCAAATTTCCAGGGGTGGATACTCTGCTTGGCCCGGAAATGAAATCCACCGGTGAGGTCATGGGGGTTGGTGCCACTTTTGGAGAGGCTTTTGCGAAGGCCCTGGAAGGGGGTGGGGATCTGTTACCCAGATCGGGTCGAGCCCTGGTTTCGGTAAGGGAATCGGATAAGTCGAGAACGCTGGCGATAGCCCGGGATCTGAGAGAACAGGGATTCGAGTTGTACGCCACAAGTGGAACCTGCCGCGCGATAGTGAAAGACGGGCTCGAATGCAATCGGGTCAATAAGGTCGGTGAGGGTCGTCCCCATATCGTGGATAGAATCAAGAACGATGAGTTCAGCCTGATTATCAATACGACAGAAGGCAAGAAAGCCATAGAGGATTCGGCAGCAATTCGCCGGGCCGCATTGCAGCACAAGGTGTCCTATACTACGACCATGTCCGGAGGTGAAGCTATCTGTCTTGCTTTGAAACAGTCGGAGAATACCAATGTCCACCGTTTACAGGATCTCCACGATTAAACGTAGCAGGAATCCCGGAGAATGAACGTATGAGTAAAATACCCCTGACCGTCAAAGGTGCAGAAATGCTGAGGACGGAACTGAATCATCTGAAAACCGATGCCAGGCCCAAGGTCATTCAGGCAATTGCGGAAGCTCGCGCTCACGGCGACTTGAAAGAGAACGCGGAGTATCATGCTGCACGTGAACAGCAGGGCTTCATCGAAGGAAGGATCAAAGAGATCGAGAGTAAACTGTCCCACGCACAGATCATTGACGTTACGACACTTCAGGCAGATGGCCGGGTCGTCTTCGGTTCGACCGTGGATGTTTACGAGGATGAGACGGATGAGGAGCACACTTTCCAGATAGTCGGGGAGGATGAAGCCGATATCAAGAAAGGCTTGATCTCAGTCAGTTCTCCCATCGCTCGTGCTCTGATCGGGAAATCGGTAGACGACACAGCGGAAGTGGAAACCCCCAAAGGACTGCGGCATCTGGAAATCGTTGAAGTACGCTATACCTGACGTACCGATACCATTGCTGGTGTGAATGAGCAAAAGAGCCGGCTATCCCGATTCTTGAAGCGATACCTGTTTTCCGGGCTATTCCTGCCTTGTCAGCGTATCCACTTCATCGAACAGCGCACCGAATTCAGTCTGGTATTCTTCCAGGCTGCGCGTGCCGGACAGTTGGGCGAAGGGCGGTTTCAACGCTGATGAGAACTCCGGGCTGGTATCGAAATCGCCTGTGTTGAGTTCCATCAAGGCGTAGGTTGTCAGTAGTAAGGTGGATGCTGTGACGACAGCGATGGCCGTATAGTGTTTCAGGTTGGTAGCCAATGACAGATTGACCCGAAACAGCACCACCAGAAATACCAGTGTGATCAACCAGAGTGTGATCTCTCCCAGCAGTACGCTGTTTAGTGTGTATTCCGCGTAACCACCCAAGGGCCAGATGATTGAAAACAGCGTTGTTATCAGGGCGGTAAAACCCAGTTGTGCCGTGAAATTAGGTTGGTGACGCAGCAGGCGGCCAGTCAGTGCCCAGATACTCGCCCAGAACAGGATAACCAACCCGTTGGTGAGCGAATCAGAAAACAGCTCTTTCCAGTTGACCTCCTGTGACAGGGCCTGATAGCCGATGATCATCTCTACGGCACAGGCAAAGACCATCATCGACAGTGCGAACAGCCTCAACGATTGTCCGTGTCCGAACCGCGAAAACAGTAACATTTTGCGGGTTGGCTCGACTTGATGGTGAGGGCTTAACACGTGGAACTGGGTCCGGCCGATGGTAATCCGGTCACCCGAGTCTATATAGGTTCCGCCGCTCCCAATGGCCTGGCCGTTTACCAGTATCGGGTTGGTCTTCTGTATCACCTCAAGCCGCCATTCCCCGGATGAGTGGGAAAAACGGATCTGTTCCGGGTCCACATAAGGGTCTGCTATGACCAGGTCATTACTGTAGTTTCGTCCAACTGACAGTGTTTCACCATGACTCCGGGTCAATTCGGCCCATCGGCCAAACCTGTCCCCCGTCTGGACTATCAGTGGTTCCATGCGATTGATCTCGTGAATTTACTCAACAAGCCGAGGGCGTTCGCTTTACTGATTCCAGCGGCCCCGATTCTAACGATCACCCCATGGTCGTTTTTTCCAACCGAGGCCATCAGGATCAGAGCGTCATAGAGCCCTCGGTATTGCCTGTAAGCTCGGGTACATGCCGAAATTCGCCAGGGTTGGCGGTCAAGCGTCACAAAATCGGTTTGACAGCGGTAACTGGTCGAATTCTCTTCACTGTGTGAGTTGCTCAGGGGTTTGTGGACAAAACGGGATTCCATGAGATCGTAGAACTGGAAACGGTTCAGTGCATCCGTCTCTATCCATTCATAGTCATAGGCAAAAGCCCCGGTCTTCAAGCCCTGGTCAAGGTAGATGACGTCCTGGGATTTGCAATGCTGTTCCACGCCTTCGTATAGGATGTCGTCAATATCGACGGTATGTCCCCAGCACTTCAGCGAGTCATCCAGTTGTCCCGGCAGGATCACCTCGAACATTGCATATTGATCCCACTCCCGCTGCAGAATCGGGCCGTAGAATGCGTCCTGTTCTGCCAGCAGTGCTTCCCGAATCTGTACCTGATACTCCCCAGTCCGTCTGCCATGGCTGATTTCGCCAAGCAGGTTCTTGAGGTACGCGACCGGTACCAGGAAACTCAATTGCTCGCCTCCTTTGGAGACGTTGACACCGATAATCCGTCCATCGCTGTTCAGTCCTGGACCACCACTCATACCGGGATTGAGCGAACCGGAGAACAGAATCTTTTGATAACGGGATGTTTTGATGAGGCCGTTATAGGTACCTTCTATGATCGTCATTCCGAGATCCTGAGGATTTCCCATGGAATATATTCGATCGCCTTTATCGAGTTGCTCTGTTTCAAGTGTGAAATGGCCGGCCGGGGCGTTTTCAGCCATCACGATGGCCAGGTCGTGGATAATATCGAAGCCGGCCAGGGAGAGTGTTCCCGTGCTGCCATCGTGGGCAACATACTCGAGTCGATACTTTTCCGGTTTGTGTACGTAGGAGGCAACGACGTGGAAATTGGTTGCCAGGTACCCGTCGCTGCTGATCTGAAACCCGGAGCCAATGCTGGATTTATCCCCGGACCCCTGGTCGATTACCCGGATCTGGTAAACGAGATGCCGGTTGTCGCCGAACAGTTCGGTGGCCACATCACTGGCTGGTGCTGGCGCGGTGACGACAGTCAGGACGATCAGCAGCAAAATCCGACAGGGTATCTTACACATGACAGAAAAGAAGGCAGCGATGGGTGTCAGTATGCATCGTGAGCCGGCTGATCGGGAAGCAGCAGCCGGGCTGGGAAGTTGGCAAACGAAGAAAGAAAAGCACGCATTCAGACCGGATGCCTGTAACACTACTAAAACAGGAGTCTGGAATCAAACCACGGCATAACTGAAGAGCGGGATCAGGCGATTGTCTGTCCCATGATCCAGGGCCTCTGTACCCCTCAAACTGTAATTCTCAATCCACTCCGAGCAGGGCAAACAGTGAGCGCAGGAATCCAACCAGCATGACCAGGGTAGCCAGTCCGGAGAGTATGACAAAAAACCAGGCGATGATTCTATTGAGTCTGCTTCTTGTTTCGGCTTTTGGACCAAAAGCTTCTGTCAGCAGGAACAGAAACAGGGGGAGATGGGTAAGTACCGAACTGCCGGTGAATTTCAGTTCACTGATCAGTTCACTTTCACTTCCGGGGGACTGTGGAATAGTGTAGATGGACAGCAGGAATCCAAAGATCGCGACAGCAAGCAGATATTTTCTGTTCTTGATTAATACATTCATCATGGGGCAGCACTTTAATACAACTTTAACGGCCTGTCCCCTGTCTTGATATCGGATTACCCTACTTGCGTTTGACGCCGGGCTCCGGGGGGACACCCTCCGGGGGCGGCCGATTTCGAGGGGTTGAGCCACAGCCATCGGTGGCCATTGTTTGATCTGGCGCACTAAACCGGGGTTGAGCCCCCAAAACCACCTTTCTCCCGAGGCAAGTTTGTACTATATGAATCAAGTATAGGGTTCCGGAACACAGCCAGGGAGCAAGGGAAGATGGAGAGGGGCCTTCCCAAACAGAGGTCCAGACGGCCAGCACTGTCCCACCCCGCCATACCCCATGAGGACGTTCCGTCGCTGGGCATGGCGGGCAGTGTTGCCCGGGTATTCATCGACTCACCGTTGTCGCCCCTGTTTCTGGTGGTGGCACTTTTTATCGGATTGATCGGACTGGTGTTCACCCCACGTCAGGAAGATCCCGAAATCTCGGTTCCCATGGTGGATGTTTTCGTCCGGTATCCCGGGGTTCGGGCCGAGCAGGTCGCGGCACTCGCTATCGATCCCCTGGAACGGATGATGAGTGAGATCCCCGGTGTGAAGCATGTCTACTCCGCTTCCATGCGGGGGGAAGGGGTGGTAACGGTCAGGTTCAAGGTGGGGGAGCAGCTTGGGCCTTCCATCGTCAAGGTTCACGACAAGCTCCAATCCAATCTCGACCTGATGCCTCCCGGTATATCCATGCCGCTGGTGAAACCCAAAGGCATCGACGACGTCCCGGTGGTTACGGTCACGCTGTGGTCCGAAGCCGTCGACGACAGTGTGCTGCGTGTTCTCGCCTTTGATGTGTTGCAGCGACTGAAGGAGGTGCCGGACACCGGGCGGGGGTTTGTCGTGGGAGGTCGGCCCCGGCAGATCCGCGTGGAGGTGGAACCGGAGCGCTTGTCTGGCTTCGACGTGGATCTGGATACCATTGCCGCCACTATCCGGACCGCCAACGGCGAACGTGGCAGCGGTACACTCGAACGGGGAAACACCGCTTTCAAAGTATCCTCGGGTGCCTTTCTGAAAACGGCAGAAGATGTGGAACGTCTGGTGGTCTCAACCCATCAGGGCAGCCCGGTCTACGTTCACGATCTGGCCAGTGTGAGGGACCTGCCGGCTGAGGCCGAGCAACTGGTGACCTACTACAGCGGGCCTGCCGGATCGGAGACAGTACCCGGCACTGAGGCTGCTCCCGCAGTCACTATCGCAGTGGCAAAAAAAGAGGGAACCAACGGGGTCAGGATTGCCGACAGGATTCTGGAAAAACTGGAATCCCTTGAGGGGCGGCTGATACCCGGTGATGTGAATGTCAGCATCACCCGCAACTACGGTAAAACTGCCAACGACAAGGTCAATGAACTACTTGCTGCACTGTTGGGAGCCGCGATAGCCGTCAGTCTGCTTTGCTGGTTTACCATTGGTGCCCGTCCGGCAGTCGTGGTGATCGTCATCATACCCGTGGTCATACTGATCACCATCTGGTCGGCCTGGGCGTTGGGCTATACCATCAACCGGGTCAGTCTCTTCGCCCTGATTTTTGCAATAGGAATCCTGGTCGATGATGCCACTGTGGTTGTTGAAAATATCTTTCGTCGCTGGCTTCACGATGGCAGTACGAGCAAATCCATCGCTATAGACGCGGTACGTGAAGTGGGCAATCCGACGATTATCGCAACCCTGACTGTGCTGGCGGCTTTGCTGCCGATGGGATTTGTTAGCGGAATGATGGGTCCTTATATGTTTCCTATTCCTCTTCTTGCTTCCGTTGCGATGATCTTCTCCCTGTTCGCCGCATTTGTCTTTACCCCCTGGTTTGCCCTGAAGCTGAGGCCCAGGATGGAGGCATTGGAGATCGCGGAGGAGCGGGAACGCAGAATACAGGATGGAATTGGTCGTTTCTACCGGCCACTCATAGAACCACTGGTGACGAGTCCCAGGAAAGGCGGGGTGTTTCTGGTACTGATCGTGATTACCTTTTTTGCCTCCTGTGCGTTGTTCTATTTTCAGGTCGTGACAGTCAAAATGCTTCCGTTTGATAACAAGCCGGAGTTCAACGTGGTACTGAACATGCCGGAAGGTACGTCGTTGCCTGTTACCGCTAATACCAGTCATCGGTTGGTACAGGCACTGCGTCAGGTTCCTGAAGTGACCGCTTTGCAGACCTATGTGGGAACCGTCTCACCCTTTAATTTCAACGGCATGGTTCGGCACTACTACCTTCGTGGGGAAGCCTGGGAGGCTGATATCCAGGTTATGCTTCAGGATAAGGGAGATCGGCAGCGTAGCAGCCATCAGATAGCCGAAGCCGCGCGACACCTTCTGACACCCATTGCCCGGCAGGTGGGAGGAAAGATTTCGGTGGTCGAAATGCCCCCGGGGCCGCCGGTTCTGCAAACCGTTGTCGCGGAAGTGTACGGACCTGACGAGCAGACCCGGCGCCAGACGTCCCGGGATCTGATGGAACTGTTCGAAAGAGTCCCCAATCTGGTGGATGTGGACAGTTACATGACAGACCCCCACGATCGCTGGCATTTTGCGGTGGACATTGAGAAGGCACTGCGTCAAGGGGTGACCGTCGAGACGATCAATCGCAATCTCGAGATGGCCATGGGCGGGTTCCGGCTTGGGGACGTAAAGCGGGGTAAATCCCTGGAGCCCACGTATATCGTACTGCAGTTGCCGCTGGAGCGTCGCGCCGATCTCAGGCGCCTGGCTGATCTCCCGATTATGTCCGGCAGCGGCCGCAGGGTTTCGTTGTCGGAGTTGGGGGAATTCAGAAGGATTGCCGAAGATCCGATCGTCTACCATAAGGATCTGAGACCCATGGAGTATGTGGTTGGCGAGATGGAAGGACGGTTGGGTGCTCCCATTTATGGAATGCTCGGTGTGGAAGCGTCGTTGGAAAGCTACCGTTCGCCCGATGGGGCGCAGATCAGCGGTACGCTCACCGGACCGCCCGAAGACGATGGAGCATCGGGGTTCGAGTGGAGCGGCGAGTGGGTGGTAACCTATGAAACCTTCAGGGACCTGGGCCTGGCGTTTGCCGCGGCCCTGGTGTTGATTTATATCCTGCTGGTTTGGGAATTCGGAAATTTTATTCAACCCGCCATTATCATGGCCCCCATTCCCCTGACTCTGATCGGGATCATTCCCGGGCATTGGGTATTGGGAGCGGAATTTACCGCGACCTCAATGATCGGCTTCATTGCCCTGGCAGGGATAGAGGTACGCAATTCCATCCTGCTGGTGGATTTCGCTAAAAACGAAGTTCATCGTGGGGTCAGCGTTCAGGAAGCGGTCATTCGCTCGGGACAGATACGGATGCGGCCCATCTGGGTGACGGATCTCACCATGATGGCAGGAGCGATGGCTATTCTTTTCGATCCCATTTTTCAGGGTATGGCCATATCCCTGCTGTTTGGCCCCATTGTGGCCACGTCCCTCACCCTGGTTGTGGTGCCACTGGGTTGTATTTCCGCCGGAAAAGCCTTCTGTCGTGTCGATCCGGATAATCCGGCCATCGCCACGGGCAGATCGACCGGTTAAGGACTCGGAAATTATGTATCGTCCCATAATGCGCAGGGTATCAGCTCAGATTCAAGGCGCAGATGAAAGCGCATATCATCGATTATGCAACTGAATCTGCAACGCAGACGACGTCCATGGATGGACTGGATT
>JAAELC010000791.1 GCA_024227135.1 Gammaproteobacteria bacterium | reverse complement strand
GGTTGCGAGAGCTAGAGCGTTATGTGTCGTTAACCAAAGAGCAGAGGATACTATGGCTTAGCCGTTTGCTGTTCTTTGTTTCGATGTTTGCAAGAGATACCTACGATGTTGGTACAGAATCTGTCGATAAACCTGAGGAACTGCGGCGTTTTAATGAATTGTTACATCGAATTTCAAGCAAACAGTTGGATGTTGTTCTCAACGAAGAGGGCATGCCTGATAACCAATTTTTTGGAATGGTTAGTGAGGAAATAAATAGGCTTCACATTGAGGAATCAGGATTGATTGAAAGACTCATGTAGCTTCTCTCAGGTAACCATAAAAGCCCCGCATCGCGGGGCTTTGTCATTGGTCTTTCGGAATCTCCTCAGCTTCCAAGTGCTGCCGTTTATGGATCACAGCCAGAACCTCGATGAGGTCATCGAATTTGATTTCATACAGAATCCGGTAGGAATACAGCCCCAACTCGCGCACCGCGTCTTCGTTCAATTCCGGCACCCTTCGGCCTTTGCGAGGCAGTTCATCCAGGCCGATGGTTTTCTTGACCAGCGCTTCACTGACTCGCCTGGCATACATGGGCGAGTCCTGGGCGATGTAATCATGGATATGGCGAAGCTGCCGTTTGGCATGCCTCGTCCACTTCACCATGACTGAATATCCTTGAGCACCGCTTCGGCGGATTCGGTTTTACCCTCGGCGGCGTCCTGCTGGCCACGGCGGATATTCTCCAGCACATAGAGCCGGTAGATCATCTCTTCGGTATCCACATTGTCGGGTAGTCGTTGAATGGCCTCCAGGGCTTCCTGTTTGGCTGTCTGCATCGTCGTTACCTCACTTGTTCGGGTTTAGTGGGCAGCCTGCTGAATCACCGTATCCAGCATCTCCATCACAAACTGCTGTTTGGTCCGGGGCAGTTGACGCACCTGGTCTACTTGCTGTTGCAGCTTGGAAGCCGGGCCGCGCTTGTTCTGACCTTTAGCGGCTTCTTTACCGTAGATCAGTTCATCAACAGAACTGTTCAAAATCTCAGACAACGGAACCAGCGTGGAAACGGCAATCCTGAGCCGCCCAACCTCGTAATGGGCAAGGGTCTGTTGTGAGATGCCCAATCGTTCGGCGACCTGTGTCTGAGTCATTCCCAACGCCTTGCGGGCAGTGGCGATCCGCTGTCCCAACGCCTGGTAAAGCTGCTTGTCTTCAGGTGTCATCTGACCGTTCCCCAATGGAGTCAAAGCCATAGCGTACCCCCTATTTTTTAGTTGCCAGTTGACAGTACTCCAAAATAGAGTACTCTGCAACAGAGTTATTTGTACTCTTTTGCTATTGACAGGGTTTTGGAGGAATCTTCCTATGGCTCGCACCTCAAACGAAGAACTCGACCGCCTCAAGCGCGAAGTCTCCCTGGTGCGCCTGGTGGAATCCTTCAGCGTCGAACTGAAGAAACACGGCAAGGACTATCTGGGCCTATGTCCGTTCCACGATGACAAGGAACCGTCCCTGGTGATCAGTCCGGACAAGAACCTGTGGCACTGCCTGGGTGCCTGTTCCGAGGGTGGTGACGTGATCCAGTGGGTGATGAAGCGCCAGGGCGTGAGCTTCCGTCATGCGGTGGAGCTGCTGCGGGAAGGGGATGCGGCGCTGTCGGTGCCGGCCTCGCCGGTGACTCGCAATACCACGAACAAGCACCCAACCCC
>JAAELC010000790.1 GCA_024227135.1 Gammaproteobacteria bacterium | reverse complement strand
GGGGTTGGGTGCTTGTTCGTGGTATTGCGAGTCACCGGCGAGGCCGGCACCGACAGCGCCGCATCCCCTTCCCGCAGCAGCTCCACCGCATGACGGAAGCTCACGCCCTGGCGCTTCATGACCCACTGGATGACATCGCCACCCTCGGAACAGGCACCCAGGCAGTGCCACAGGTTCTTGTCCGGACTGATGACCAGGGATGGTTCTTTGTCGTCGTGGAACGGACACAAACCCAGGTAGTCCTTGCCGTGCTGCTTCAGCTCGATGCCGGAGGATTCCACCAGGCGCACCAGCGAGACTTCGCGCTTGAGGCGGTCGAGTTCTTCGTTTGGGATGCGGGCCATGGGCAATTTCTCCAAAATCCTGTCAAGATTTAAGTTGACTCTTATACGGAGCTATTTTTATACTCAACAGGACCATGCGTCAAGTCGTTTCTGGAACAGACCCATATACTTTGGAGGTCGCCATATGAATCTGGATTTATTGCTAACCATGCAGAACGAAGACTTCCGTAAAGCATTTGGGGTTCGACTGAAGAACCTGCGCAAACAGAAACGTTGGTCGCAAAAGGAGCTAGCCGCTAAAGTGGAGATCCGCTTTCAGCAGCTCAACAAGTACGAGAGCGGCCTGAACCTGCCGCCGGCGGAGATGTTGATTAAGCTGGCCGATGCCCTGGGCACCACCGTGGATTTTCTGCTCACCGGCAATCCAGCCGAGGAGATGCCGCTGGGCAATACCCGGCTGTACAAGCGATTCAAGGCGGTGGAGGATTTTGACGGGGCGGATCAGGAGACGGTTATCAGCCTCATCGATGCCATGATCGCCAAACGGCAGATGCAGACTACTCTTGTCTCATTGGATGATCAGGCCGCCGCCAGTCGTTAACCCATTTGGAGAACCGCCATGCACGCAGCAAAACAAGAGGCTCTGGAGACCATCGGCAAACTGCCGGAGGATACGGACATGGATGAGATCATGTACCGGCTCTATGTGCTGGATAAGAT
>JAAELC010000789.1 GCA_024227135.1 Gammaproteobacteria bacterium | reverse complement strand
GTAGCTGAAAACCCCAACCATCCTTTCTACCGTGACTTTGAGTATCTTCTATCCATCACACCAGCAGGAGTGACACCAAAAGTCACCATTCCAAGTCCATCGCTGGTCATCAAGCGGGACCACCGCAGTGACCTGTATGCAGACTACTATGAGAGCTGGACTGATTTCCTGGATGGTTTGGCTAAGGCTTATCACGATACCATCCAGCGCTTCTATGACTTGGGGGCCCGCTATGTCCAGCTGGACGACACCACCTGGGCTTACCTGATTCAGCAGCTGGAGACCTACCGGGATCAGCCAGAGCAGCGCCAGATTTATGAGGAGATTGCCGAGGATGATGTCTATGTTATCAACAAGGCTTTGGAAGGCCTGCCAGAAGATTTGACAGTGGCGACCCATATCTGCCGTGGCAACTTTAAGTCCACCTACCTCTTTGAAGGGAGTTACCAGACGGTGGCCAAGTACTTGGGCCAGCTCAACTATGATATTTTCTTCCTAGAATATGACGATGAGCGCTCAGGAGATTTTGCCCCGATTGTGGACATTTGGAATGGCCGTGACCAGGTGGAATTGGTGCTGGGTGTCATTACTTCCAAGGATCCTGCCCTCGAAGACATCGATGCCGTCGTTGCCCGCATTGAAGAAGCAGCCCAGCTCAT
>JAAELC010000788.1 GCA_024227135.1 Gammaproteobacteria bacterium | reverse complement strand
TCATGATGGTCAGTGGTATCTCAACTATCTTATTCAATGGAAACCACCTGCTGCGCTATGACGGCTACTACATCTTCTCCGAGCTGGTTAAGAGTCCAAGCCTGGCCCAGCGGTCCACCCGCTAGCTGGGCTACCTGTTACAGCGGTATATCTTCCGGATTGAAAACGTAGACTCCCCTGCTACAGCGGCCGGAGAAGAGCCTTGGTTTTTTATCTACGGCCCGATCTCATTTTGCTACCGCATCATGATCCTGGTATGGTTGATATGGATGTTCAGCGAACGATTTTTCTTTGTCGGCGTAGCCATTGCAGTTTGGGGCGTTATCAGCTTACTCCTGCTTCCGGCACTCCGAAAGCTGGCCGATTTCGTCTCTCTGCCAACCATGAAAAAGAAACGCTTTCAGCTGCTTACACTTGGCACAGGAACCCTTTCAGGGTTTGGCCTGCTGCTGTTTATCTTCCCCATGCCGTTCTGGACCACGGCCCAGGGCGTGGTCTGGCTGCCGGAACAATCCATCATACGACCCGGAACAGACTGCGAAATAACTGAAGTTGTCACCCCCGTAGACCAGACCGTTAAAAAAGGCGATCATCTGATCACCGGGGTGGATCCCTTTCTCACATCAGAAATTGAAGTGTTCTTGGCCCGGCTCAAGGAATTACAGGCCAGCTACAACGCCCATTCACTGGAAAAAAGAGTGGAACGAAAATTAGTCTTAGAAGAAATCAAACGGGTCAAAGGAGACTTAGACCAGGCCATGGAAAAACAAACGCACCTGCAGGTGCGCAGCCCGGCCAGGGGAAACTTCACCTTGATTGATGCCCGCAACCTGCCGGGAAAATTTGTTAAAAAAGGAGAGTTGATAGGCTATATTATTCCTGAGGATCACAACTCCACCATACGGGCTGCAGTCCGACAGACAGACATCGATCTGGTCAGAAACCAGTTGACCCGGGTCGAGGTCCGGCTGGCAGAACAGTCTGGAACACTATTAGAGTCCCGGGTTGAACGGATTGTGCCGGCTGCTGATTTCAACCTGCCCTCGGCAGCACTGGGCACCGGCTGTGGCGGAAATATCCCTGTTGACCCAACTGACCCTGATGGTCTGAGGGCACTGGGCACCATCTTTCAAGTCGACATCCGCCTGCCGGAACACATTAAAAACCTGAATATTGGTGGACGGGCCTACATCCGTTTTGAACACGGCACCATGCCCCTGGCCATGCAGTGGTACCGCAAACTGAACCAGATCTTCCTGAGGAAATTCTATGTTTAAGTCTTCTTTTACAGCAGACGCTCTGGCCATGCAGCCCGGCATTCTGTCCGGCCGGTACCCTGAACGGGCAGACAAAAAACCCGGGTTGATGGAACAAACCGCCCACACCCTGCAGGGTGCCCTCATGGGGATCACCACCCGATGGACAACCGGCCTGCAGAAAGTGGCCACGGCCATCGGCCGGCAGGGAGAAGACCTGGCCAGCCTTGACGACGAAGAACTGAAGTCCCGGGTGACCCGGCTGCGACCCCGGCTGCGCGCCAACAGTCTCACCGATCAACTCAGCGCTGAGTCCTTTGCCCTGATCAGGGAGACCGCCTCCCGGACCCTTGGACTGAGGCATTATGATACCCAGCTGATGGCGGGATGGATCATGCTGCAGGGACAACTGGCAGAAATGGAAACCGGGGAAGGCAAAACACTGTCCGCCACCCTGGCAGCAGCAACCGCCGCCTTTGCCGGGATTCCCGTACACGTCATTACCGTCAATGAATACCTGGTTGAACGGGATGCCAGGACGATGGAACCGCTCTACCAGGCACTCGGACTCACCGTGGGGTTCGTTACCCAGGCCATGAAAGAAGAAGAGCGCCGTGCCGGGTATGCCTGCGACATTGTTTACTGCACCAACAAACAGGTGGCCTTTGATTACCTCCGGGACCGGCTCCTGCTGGGCAACACCCGCAGCCCCCTCCGCCTGGAACTTGAATCTGCCTACGCCGATAACAGCCGGGCCGGGCAATTTTTACTGCGGGGCCTCTGCTTTGCCATTGTTGATGAAGCAGACAGCATCCTGATTGATGAGGCCCGGACCCCGCTTATCCTGACCCGTACCACAGACAATACATCCGAGCATGCCATCTACTGCCAGGCCATGAAACTGGCAGAGCAGCTAAACCGTGATACCGATTTTCTTGTTGACCCGACCCAGAGTCAAGCCCAGTTCACCCTGACCGGTCAGCAAAAACTGGAAGCCGCCCCTAAGACCGGCCACGGTCTGTGGAAAAGCCATCGTCTGAGAGAAGAATTGGTCTTAAAAGCACTGCATGCCCGTTTTCTTCTGCACAAGGATCAGGATTATCTGGTACACGAAGAAAAAATCATGATCATTGATGCCAACACCGGCCGCACCATGCCGGACCGGTCCTGGGAACGGGGCCTTCACCAGATGGTTGAATTAAAAGAGAACTGTCCCCTCACCACGGTGAATGAGCAGCTGGGACGGTTAACCTACCAGCGCTTTTTCAGGCGTTACCTCCGCCTGGGCGGTATGACAGGTACGGCCCGGGAAGTCAGTTCAGAACTCTGGTCCGTTTACATGCTCAGGGTTCGGCAGACCCCTCTGCACCGGCCCAGCCAACGTCAGGCCGTTCCCTCCCGGGTCTTTTGCCGGGCACAGGAAAAATGGGAGGCGGTTCTGGCATCGGTCAAAAGATACCAGCACCAGGGCCGCCCGGTTTTAATCGGCACAGGCTCGGTTGCAGATTCTGAAATACTGAGTCAAAAACTCACACGGGCAGGCATTGCCCACCAGGTACTCAATGCCCGGCAGGACAAAGAAGAGGCAGCGATTGTAGCCCTGGCCGGCCGGGAAGGTCAGGTCACCGTGGCCACCAACATGGCCGGCCGCGGTACGGATATC
>JAAELC010000787.1 GCA_024227135.1 Gammaproteobacteria bacterium | reverse complement strand
CCAGGCCCCGGCCACCAGTTCAACCTGGAGGCCGAGTGCACGCTCCAGGACATCGATATTTCGACCGGCATCCCAGATTCCATACCTGTCCCGGAACTGATTGATGAATCTGACTAATCCATCGCTGTAACGGGCATAACCACCAAAAGCGTATTGAGTATTGATGTCAAAGTTGTTGAGGTGTGACAAGCCTGCATCCTGGAGTTGCCGATTGACTTCCTTTTGAAGAAAGCAGCCTTTCAAAACGGCAATCCCCAGCGCCCGGCTTCTGGTATTCAAACCGGAGACGACTCCCGACAAGGTTCCCCCGGTACCAACAGGTACGACAAACAGATCGTAGTCTTCAGCATGCCCCGCCACGATCTCCGAAGCCCCCTTGATGGCCAAAGCGCTGGTGCCACCTTCCGGCAATAGATAGAACCTGCCAAATTCATGCTGCAGCTGTAATTCAAATTCTCTGGTGTTTTTATTCCTATAGCACTTTCTACTGACATGTTTCAGGACCATACCTTGATCCAGGGCATACTGGAGCGTCGGATTATAGGGCAGGTGCGCTTCACCACGAATAATCCCGATACTCCTCATGCCCAGTTCCCGGGCTGCGGCAGCCAGTGCATAGATATGATTCGAATAGGCGCCACCGAAGGTCAGCAGGGTATCCTGCCCGGTTTGCTCAGCCTGTATCAGGCTGTACTTCAGTTTTCGCCATTTATTACCTGACACTTCGGGATGTATCAGATCCTCTCGCTTGATATACAGCTCGACACCCATTGGATTACTCGTATCATCCAGCTCGATTGACTGAACGACGGGATCGCCGTACTGCTTCAACATAACCATTGCCCTTGTATGACGCTCACAACGTCAATAGCACCTGGATGCGATGGACCAGTTCCTCTTCTTGAATAGGTTTCTGGAGAGGCTCGACAACAGGTGGTGATTTGTAAATCCGTTTAAACTCTTCCAGGGAGTAGGCTGTCATGAAAAGTGAGGGTATATCGAAACTTGTACTGATAATATCTGCTGCTTCGATACCATCCATTTCACCTTTCAGCCTGATATCCATCAGCATCAGATCGGGTGCGAGGCATCGGAAATGCTATCAAGAGATGATTCAGGCCCGGGTGCTCAGATTTCAGGTGCGCTGTTTACACAGGTCTCTGTTCCTGTCTATTCCCCTGTTGGCTTCAAGCTGTCCGGCATCTGTTTCAATCCCGTCAGTACGTCGGGTTCAAGCTGGCGTTGCGCCGTGTTGAAAAGCTCTTGTTCTTCGAACCGTATATGTGCACTGAGCAACTCTGCGAACGACAACAGGCTGTCGGGCCCGTTTCCGGCGATCAACAGACGCATCTGCCGATGCTCCTGCAATGTGCGCTCAACCAGATCCACTTCACCCACCGCGCGTAAAGCCGGCAGCAGGCCCTGTTCCTCAAGCTGGAAGTGTGGTTCCAGTTCATTTCGGAAAACGATCTGAATAGCTTTCCAGGCATCGGTGCGATCGGAGAGATCCCCATTCGCAGCGTTGCGTGCCTTGCGCGCAAGGACCAGCCCGGAATGGTGATCACTGCTGAGACTGCGGAGTGAAGGATGACGGTACATGGTCTTTTCGTCGCTCAGACGATCTCATGGCGTTTCTGTGAGTGAGTTAAAAACAGAGCTTTGAGCCAGGTCCGGTACTCACCTCCGTCGCCAGAGAGGTTCGCCCGGTGATGCAAGACTTGCAAATAGGCCCCGCCACCCAGTTCCTGCGAACAGGGAAAGTGGATCGCCATGTCTCACAGCGATCCACTCTGCCCTTCCTCAGAGGCTGCTACTTCTGAACCCCCGCTTTCTGAGCAATGGATTTCCAGCCGGATGGCAATTGATGAGATATTCCCTTATGGCAGTCAATGCAGGAAGTTTCATCTTTGCCAAAACTCTCCTCATGCCGGGCAACACTCCTTGGCTCCTGTTTTGCCAGATCCATGGCCATATGGGAATGACACCCCTTACAGGCCTTGGAATCATTCGCACTCATGCGTTTCCACTCGCTCACCGCCATCTCGATTCGTGACTTGGTGACTTGCTGAGTGGTTTTTTCACCCATCTCGTGCTGCTGATACTGATGGCAGACATTACAACTGGCTTGCACTCCGGAACGATTGATGTAATGGACACTGGCATGAAACTCACCAGCCTGTTCCACATGACATGATTCACAATCTTCCAGTGCCTTCAGGTCTTCGGCCATCAGGGAAAATGAACACAAACACCCAACAATCATGT
>JAAELC010000786.1 GCA_024227135.1 Gammaproteobacteria bacterium | reverse complement strand
GTTGTCACGGTGGAGATAGGGGTTCAAGATTTGCCCTGACCCGAAAGGGTGCAGACTTCCAATGCAGGTGTGACTGGACGACAACGACGAGGTAAACCTTAACGGAGGCTCAGTTTATAATGAGTAGTAGCATGCTACTACAAGCGTCCTCCGGCCCGGAGACGATTGACTGGTACAGTATCAACTGGCCCAAGTGTAATCAGCGGGTAAAGTCCCTGCAACGGCGAATCGTTCAGGCGGTACAGGCAGGCGCGTGGCGCAAAGTCAAACGTCTGAACTATCTCTTGGTTAATTCATTTAGCGCGCAATCACTTGCCGTTAAACGGGTGACCGAGAACAAGGGGAAGAAAACCCCTGGTGTGGACGGCGAGATCTGGGATACTCCAGAACTCAAGGCCCAAGCGGTGGTACGGATTGCCCACACTCGTGGGTATCAACCCAAGCCGCTGAAGAGAAAGTACATTGCTAAATCCAATGGCAAGTTACGACCTCTTGGCATCCCGGTAATGGAAGATCGGGGACGTCAAGCGGTTCACCTCCAAGCCCTCGCCCCGATCGCGGAAGCCGTAGCGGATCATAACTCCTATGGTTTTCGCCCGAAGCGCCAGTGCGCCGATGCCATTGACCAGTGTTTCAAGATACTGCGTCAGAAAACATCGGCTAGCTGGAATGTTACGGCGGCCACCGATATCTACACTCTTCCTATACACGATCCTCTTACGGTC
>JAAELC010000785.1 GCA_024227135.1 Gammaproteobacteria bacterium | reverse complement strand
CCCTGGCTGTGATGCGGTTGGTTCAGGAGGGGCGTCTCGGTCTGGATCAGTCCATCGTGGAAATTCTGCCTGCCCTGGATGGGGCGGGCAAACGGAAGATAACCGTCCGGCAACTGCTGACGCACACCTCCGGGCTGCCGTCCTGGCACCCCTGGTTTATCCCGCTCAGGTGCCTTCCGCATTCACGGAGAAAAGAAGCACTGCATCGTTTGCTGATCAACGAGCCCCTGGAAGCTGAACCCGGGGAAATTACGGCTTACAGCGACCTGGGGTTCATGTTGCTGGCCTGGATCATTGAAGAGATCAGCGGTCAGCGACTGGACCGCTATGTTAATGAGGCGGTGTATGACCCAATGTTCATCGAGGATCTTTTCTACATTGACCGGTGGTCTGTTTCGGTGCCGACCGACGAGTTTGCGGCTACTCAGCTCTGTCCCTGGCGCCAGCGATTGCTTAAAGGCCATGTGGACGACGACAATACCTGGGTTATGGGCGGAGTCGGGGGGCAGGCCGGTTTGTTCGGCACTGCCATTGAAGTAGGTGTTCTCGCGGAAACGCTGCGCCTGATTGCCGCCGGGAGTGAAACGGCGGGACCTTTCACCTCCCGGACAGTCAACCAGTTTTTCGAGCGGCAGGCCTCCGGCCGCGCGCTGGGTTTCGATGTGCCCACCCACCCCGACTCCAGCACCGGTCAGTTTTTCGCGGACAGCAGTGTGGGGCACCTGGGACACACAGGGACATCGTTTTGGATAGACCCTGAAAAGGCGCTGGTGGTAATCCTGTTGACCAACCGGGTGCATCCTTTTCGATTTTCCACCGGTATCCTGCCTTTTCGTCCCCGATTGCACGATACGGTTGTGCAGGAGCTGGGACTGGCCTAAATGTTTTTTCGGCCTTAAAAACCCGTTTCTCCGGGCCAAACTTGTCCCGCTATTCGGGAGCCTGCCCCGCTTCGCGGGAATCAGAGATAATTGGCAGTGCCGGGGTGACCCTACCAGGCGTTTAGGCTGTAGGCTTTTAGGCGGTTAGGCAACCCCTGAACCTAAAACCAATTCTTCTTAACCAGTTTTACCATAGCGGGCATT
>JAAELC010000784.1 GCA_024227135.1 Gammaproteobacteria bacterium | reverse complement strand
AGCTTCCGTTTGCGGCGGTGGTTGTATTGGTAAACAGCACATCACCCACTCCGTCACCGTTGGTGTCGGTATAGAGTTCAATAACAACGCCACCCAGCGAGTCGTCCCCTACGCCATCGCCATCAAGGTCTTCCATGACGGAGCCGGTAATGCTGCCCAGCTCAAGAATACCGAAGTTGTTTTCGCAGTCTCCATCACCAATCCCTGTGAAAGCAGCCGTCTGAATGCCGGTGGTTGACGGCAGAGGCGTGGTCAACAGTGTTCCGGCCGCAAATGGCTGATCAACCTGCACGATATAATCAGCGGCTGTATAGGTCGTAAACGCAATCTGTACATTATCAATATGGAGTCCGTCATTTCCCCCGAGCGTTGAGGATCCAAGGAACCGCACATAGGTTGTTCCGGAAATTGCGGAGGAGATGTCAAAGGATGCGGTTCCTGTCTGGTTCCCATTCCCGCCATGGTAGGTGGCCAGGGTATTCCAGCTGCCCGCCGCTCCCGTAGGCGAAACCGCAACGGTAATACTATCCGTAAGGCCATCAAGGCTGACTTCTTCATATGCAAAGGAGAGTGTCGCACTAGCCGACCCAAACAGGTTCGCTATTCGATATGCGCCTTCACCGCCATTGTCATTATCCTGGACACGCAATCTGTTCCCGATGACCTGTATATCCCCGGACCCAAAGCCATTGGCTTCTCCAATCTCCTGCCAGGAGGTAACCCAGGGGGTGGACCCATTGCTGCCCGAGCCCGACCCATTCGTATTGAATTGATCCAGGTAGGTGCTGTTAATGGTGGGAGGAGTAACCGCAAATTCGTAATCGCCCAAAGCAGAGCTGACTTCTGAGTCGATCAGCGGTTCTCCGGCGTCCAGCACGCCATCCCCATCGCTGTCTTCATATAGATTCACCGTTGTTCCGGCCCGTCCAGGCTCACCGGCATCCAGCGTTCCGTCTCCATCCAGGTCATCGAAGATCAAACCGTTTATGGTATTCTGTCCTGGAATGGAAGCACAGGAAACCGTGACCGTGACCAGTGCGACATCGCAAAGGTTCGGATCTTCCAGGCTGCACACTTGGTATTCAAAGGAATCCACCCCTTCGAAACCCGGATTGGGGGTGTAGGTGATCGTTCCATCGGCCTGTACTTCAATGGTTCCGTTAGCGGGTTGCAGCAATCCGTTGGTACTCACCGTCGAGGGATCAGGGATGCCCACCACATCATTGTCCAGCACAGGAATATTCACAGGAATATCAATCCCCGTGCTGTCGAAGTCATCTGAAACCGTCAAATTGGGCCGTACGCCCAGGTACAGGTTGCTGGAGCAGATCCCCAACGAATCAAACGAAACGCTTTGCTCATTAAGTGCGGCATCGGAATATGAGCCACCAGACGTCGCGGTATTAATTTTGGTGATCCAGCAAACCGGCGTTACGCCATAGACTAACCTGACATTATCAATCCAGAAATATTCGCCCGATCCCAAGTTGCCGTTACTGATAAACTGCAAGACATTGGCGCCATTGGCATTATAGTCAGCAGCATCAATACTCACGCTGATGTTCTGGTAATAGTTATCCGTACCCACACCATTTCCATCATTGATCAAAAATATGGTGCTTCCATTCAGGCGGATCAGCAGCGCTTCGCCTGCATTATCCAGTCCTTGCCGGCGGTAACTGAACTCCAGCACGGCATCGGTAGCGGAAGTAAAGGTATACGTACGTGAAATTCCGTTATTCCCCCCTTCAATTCTTATAGCATTCTGAGATGTGGTGGGATCCTGAGTAATCTGGATGGCCCCCGAAGCCGGACTGCCGTTGTCGCCCTGTTCACTCCAGTTATTATCCCAGTCGAGCGCACCGTCGTTTCCGGCAAAGCCGGCCACCGGGTCGAAATCATCCGCGGCATCATAGCCTGTGATGGTACTGAAGCTGTAATTTCCGGATAGGTCGGATATCGTGGATTGGCTCACCGTGTCCCCCCCGTCAATCACCCCGTTGCAGTTCATATCGCTATACAAGTCCACCTGGACACCCGAAACGAAGGTTTCGTTGGTATCAAAGGCTCCGTCATCCGGTAACAGCTCGAGGAACACATTGCCCTTCACCAGGGACTCTCCAGCATTTGCATTACAATCCGTCACGGTGATGTACACGGTGGCGATATCGCATACGTTCGGGTATTCCACAGAACAGACCTGGTACTCGAAAGAGTCCACACCCTGGAACCCGGCTTCGGGCGTGTACGTGAAGGTCCCATCCGGATTCAGAACGGCTATACCATTTAAGGGTTGCTGCAACAAATTGGTACTCACCGACAAGGTGTCCAGCGTACATAGAAACGAAGTGTCGTTTTCCGTTGCATCAATCGTGATTGGCGTTTCGGGTTCGGTTATCCGACGATCATCTACCGCATTCACCTGGGCATCTAGGCACATCGGAGTAAGGATGGTACCCACATCAAGTGAGGGAGATCCTACCTGCGCGGTAGATCCGTCTTCTCCGTACACCGCGGCAAAGGTCGTGCCATCACAGGTAAATAAGGCGGTACCACTCTGGTCATTGTCGCTGGTATCTTTGATTTTGTAGTATTCCAACGCGTTGATGGTGAGGATGTCGTCATAGGGAACCCCGCACGGACTCAGGAGGGCGTTCGTATCGGTCAAGTTGCCGTCATGCTTAATGTACAGGGTGGTATTGCTGGTCGGAGTCACCCAGATAGGATTATCATTGCGTGTGCCATCCAGGGAGCCCGGCGCCCAGGCAATACTGGTGAAGTCGGTCAGGCGGGCAGCGCTGATCAGGGTTACAGCCCAGTCCCAGGTTGCTCCGTTGGCATCGGCATCCATAATCTGTACCGCAGGGAATGATTCCCCGTTCTCACTCCAGAAGGTATAGCCCGATTCATTCACGAGAGTCAGGCTGTTATAGTCGTTGCCGGCGACCACGACAGAACCGGTGCTGGGCGTTCCCGACCCGGACTGCCAGTTCACCGTGATGGGTGTGGGCAGGCTGTTCACGAAATAGACTTCGGTGGGAGCGGTTGAAACAACCGTTGGCACCGGAGTGTAATACCTATTGCCATAGAAATTTCCGGGAAGAATATTAATGTTTCGGGTGCCGAAGTTATCGTTGCCCCCAAAGAGCATATCCACCCCGACCGGTTTGGTGGCCGTGATTGTCGTACCCGGCTTGATATCATTAACCGTGGCGATGTCCGCGGCGGCGGGGTCGCCCTGATAGAACCACACTTCGCCTTCATCCAGGGTATTGGTCAAATCTACCGTCCCGTCTGCATCGAGATCGATACTGACCAGGGTATTGTCTTCACTTGCAGTAATAAACAGGGAGCAGTAGGCAAAGTACGGGACCCCGGTAATCTCGCCCAATCCCAGGGTGAAGAGGGTGCCATAGCGAGAGGTGTCAAACACGGTCGTCTTCGCATTTTGAACGGCAAAAACATTGTTATCCCCGGTCACCTTCGAGACCGAAATATCTCCGGTACTATAGAGCTTGTCTCGTCCGTCGTAATAGATGTCATTGGGATCACGCGGAGTATAGATAAAGTCGCTGTCGAGGACAATACTTGCCCCTGCGGGAAGAAAATCCGTGGGATATCCCGGAACTACGCCGTTGCTCAGATCGCCGTCACCCCAGATCTGGGTAGTTGACTGAAGCGGATTGGTAATGTCGTCTTCATACCCATCTTCCCATTCGTCGTAGATCAACTGTACATTCGGGTAAGGTGATTTGATACTGGTCACATTGCGCATCACCGATCCATAGCCGGTATAATTCCCCGAGGCCTGGAACAGGGCCTCTCCCAACAGGGTTTCGTCTTCGGGATAGGGCATGTAATAGGTCTTGGTCTGCGTCGCCTCGGAGCAGGGATCGGAGAAATCAGGTAGGATCTCCACGGTCACGGTGGCCACATCACATTCCGCGGGAGTATCGGTATTGCAGATCTCGTAAGCGTAGGTATCCGTACCCACATAGCTTCCGACCGGGAGATAAGAGATAATCCCTGTATTGGTATCAACCTGGAGGACCCCGTGCTCAGGCGCGGCAACAATGGACAGGGTGGACAGGTCCAGAGTGCCCAGGTCATTCGCAGTCACATCCAGCGGTCCGGGGGTTCCTGACTCCACGCTTTGCAAATCATCAATGGCATCGATTCCGACAACCAACAGATTCCCGGAATCGCCCGTTGCCGTCACCGTGCCCTCATATCCCTCATGCGCTACCGCATGGATGTCATAGGAATCCACACTACCGGACGCTACGATGGCATATTCATATATTTTTTCACAACTGTTCGCACCACTCACGGCATTTGCAGCACCGAGCGAAACGACATTCGAACCACCCAGATTGTCCACAACTTCCAGGTTCACGCCGTTAATATCATAGGCACCAAAGGGGTCGGTCACCGACACCCGGATATAATAGGTCTCGCCCCCCGCCATATTGGCCACCGCAACACCCCCCGGGTAGGAGGCGGTGTAAACGCCTACTTCATTGACCGAAATATAGCTGCTGGCAGGCAATTCAATTTTCGACGGTTTGGTCTGGCTGTCGTAATCGATGGTGAAGGTCAGTCCGGTTTCGGCCGTGGTGATATCCAGGGCGATTACACTGCCGGCAGGAACCACCACATCCGCAGCCACACTGCCGCTCCAATCCAACCGATAGGCGGCTCCGGACAACGGGGTCACAACAAGATTGCCCAGGGTGAGTAATGTCGTACTACCATAACGTATGGTTGCGGTAATATCTGGAGTCAGGGGCATGGTCCCCGAAGTGACCGTTGCGTAGGCGGACACGGTAATCGGCGCGGTGGCTTTCACGGTAAAGTCCTCACACATAACAGGACTCTGAGTAAAGGACGCCTGAGCTACTCCGGATGAGGAGCCGTATTCAATCTGCACGTCATCCACGGTGACGTATTGAATACCTGCCTGACCAAATCCTGAGGTGATCAGGAAACGGATCTGAACCGTAGAGGTAAGGGAGATGGAGTCCTGAAGGGCATACAGGCGACTACCGCTGTTTTCTACGACATCCCCTGACCCCGGCCCACCAATGGGTGAAAATTCTTCAAGCAAGACCCAGCCGCTGCCATCATTGGCCTGGACCTGCCAAATATCGTTTCCATTATCGAAAGAAGTAAAATCAAAGCTGAGCTCTGCAAACGATGCGGAGGAAAGATCAGCAGAACGCAGGAGCTCACTTCCCGTAAAGGCGATTTGGACCTGCCCTGCTGAAATCAGGATATCACCCGTTGTTGCAACACCGTCATCTCCAACCTCGGTCCAGTTGCCACTCCAGTTTTGGGAACCGTCATTATTACTGTATACTGCGGAGTTAAATTCGTCGCGCACGGTATCGATGGAACCGGAGGGGTCCATGGTCACCGTAGCGGTCGAACTGTCACTGGTTGCCACGGGATCAACCCGATTCAGCACCCAACCGGGATCTGAAAGATACAGTTGCTTGTACACCCCGACATACACGGTCGCGGTATCACACACATTGGGGTCATCCAAACTGCATACCGTGTATTCAAACTGATCGGTTCCGGAGAAGGAACCACCCGGTGTATACGTGATTGTTCCATCCAGATTGACGACCGCAGTCCCCCCGCTTGGCGCGGAACTGACGGTTACGGAGGATGGATCAAGATTGCCTGTATCGCTCTCCAGGACATCCACCGTAGCCGGATCCAACACCACCGTGGCGCCGTCGTCGACAGCGTCAACCACGGCCAGCAGGCCCAGATTCATCGCATTATCACAGGTGCCACCGAAAGCAAATGTCGTCGAGTCTAACGCCAGTGAAGAAACGGTATAAACTCCGCCCTGCCCAGCGAGATCGACCTTCGTGATATATGATCCTGTGCTCGCAACCGTGAACGAGTAGTGCCCGTTGGAATCCGATATCGTTGTTTGCAGAGGGGTTGTCTGCCCGTCATCCAGCAGACCGTTGCCATTCGCATCACTATAGAGTTCAACCGTGACGCCCGGCTCCCCAGCCTCAGCAAAGGTGTAGAAGCCATCATCCGGCACCTGCTCAAGAAAGACGATACCGCCAAGTTTGTTCTCAGATGGCCCTGCATCACAATCCGAAACCGTAACCGAACCCGTGGAGCACAACAACGGGTCATCAAGGTTGCAAACGCTATACTGGAAAGTATCTGCACCTACAAAGCCTGCATTCGGGGTGTAGGTAATAAAGCCCGTCACTCCATCTACCGACAGAGATCCCTGCGCGGGGGCTGCACCCACAATGGCTACAGACGTTGGGTCCGGCGTGCCCAGATCATTGTCCAGCACATCAATCGCCACCGGCGTGGGAGGCACCACGGTTGCCAAATCAGCAACCGCCTCAACATAGGCCACCGCATCGGCAGTCAGCAACGCCGAAGCGGTGACCCCCTCCGTCCCCTCATTCGCCGTAGCATCCACGGTCCAGCTGCCGATGGCATCCGGAGTGAATGCGTACTCATAGATTTTTCCGCAGGTCAAAGCACCCACGACATCGACATCGGTGAGGGTCACCTGGGTGCTACCAGCGGCGGGATCGGTGATCTGCAGATCAGTGCTGGTGATATCATAGGCTCCGAAGGGATCCGAGACGGACACGCGGGCATATACCGGTACGTCTTTGGGAAGGTCCGTAAGCAGAACGCCGCCCGGAGAGGGTGCATCGTAAAGACCCTGCCCATCGATCGTGATATAGCTCGTCGTCCGGAAATCCAGGCGCGAAGGCGATGTTGCGCTGTCGTAGTCGACCACGAAGGACAAGCCGGTCTCGTTATTGGTGATCTCCAGCTCGACGGCCTGCCCTGCCGGGATCGTGTTCACTAGTGCGGGGCCGGAAAGGCTCAAGATGCCGCCGCTATAGCCATTGTTGGTCAGGTCAGCGATGGTGGTGCTGCCATATCTCACCACGACAGTAATATCCGAACTTCCATCCAGGGTTCCACTGATCTGGTCCGGATAGAGGTAGGCAGTAACCTGGCTGCCCCCTTCCAGTTCGAGCGGGCTGCACATAGGCGTGCCCTGAGTGAAGGTGGCGACATTACCGCCGCCACCGCCAGAAACCGGATTCACCGGCACTCCAATAATCTCCCATTTTTTACCAGAGTTCATGCTCCATGAGCTCGTTATGCTGGTACCTCCAGGCTGGGTGCTTCCGCCCCCATTGGT
>JAAELC010000783.1 GCA_024227135.1 Gammaproteobacteria bacterium | reverse complement strand
TCTATGATATGCGCTTTCATCTGCGCCTTGAACCTGAGCTGATACCCTGCGCATTATGGAACGATACATAATTTCCGAGGCCCTTATTCAAAGATCCGTAATCGAGAAAGGAATCCTCGATTGCTTTCGTTTCAACGACTTCCAGTTGTAAAGATATCGCTCAATCCTTGGGACAGGGAGCCCCTGAACCTGTCTATTGGATACTTGAAGAAAAACCCTGCGTAAATGCTGGAATCAGGCAACCGGCAAGGTTCACAGGTTTAGACAATCAGGTGAACCAAGTCGTTTTCAGTCAGGACTATCAACAGACAGATGGTTACTACATCATCCAGCGCCATCACTGTCAGGTTCTCGTTGCATGATGACCGGAACCCACAATGACTTCCCAGTAACAACATGATGGGAGATTTATTATGATACTTAAAAAGGGCCTGCTGATTTTTTCGTTCGTGATCGTCAGCATTATTGCGTTACTGTATGGGGTATCACCTGAATGGTTTTTTCAGTCTTTTCTAGCGGAATCCCATACCCCCGGGGTGGATCAAACCCACATCTTAAGGGCCGTCATGACCCTTTACCTTACCCTTGGACTGTTCTGGCTATACTGTGCATTCAATAATAAGTATCGGGATGCCGGTATTATCATAGTGGCACTTTTCTGTGGTGGACTGGTAGCCGGCAGAGTGCTGAGCCTGATCCTGGATGGCCCCCCCTCCCCCATTCTGATGCTCTACATATTCATGGAGCTCAGCATGGTACCTATATGTATCTGGATACTGCGTCGAAATGATTGATAACTCAGAAGTGCTGTATCCTGCTCCAGGCGTCTGTACGCGTTCATTCCGGCCATTTCTTAAGGTATCCACATTGCAACCATAACAAACAGTCAAAGCACAGACACTGATACGCTTGCGTGAGCATGGTTTTTCCCTGTCTCCAGATTGGTGCTCATACACTTTTATGCAGATCGATATTGAGGATCGACAGCTGAAGACTTCTCTACAATCATGTAAGGGCCGCGAAAATTAATGGTTATCCAAAAATTGCGCCGGATGAACCGCGCAGCATTTAATGGCTTGAGCAGGATACTCAAGACCGGTGCCCAAGCGAAGCAGGGACAGCGCAGCGCCGGGATGGTCCAGATTCAAGGCACTGCAAGGGGCTCATAGTCGTTCTATGTAACCCTTGCCATAACGCAGAAGATGGACAAAAGACCAGCAAAGTTGGATAAGCACATTTTTCCGCAGCCCTAAGGGTTCGTCCGTAAATGCCCATTCCACTGTACCGGGAAGAAAACGTAATGTAACAGCATTACTGTGTTTCTTCATCGTCCAGCAACAGAGGCGCAATGATGGCAGGTACTAGATTTCGCAACAGGTTGCTCAAGGGCGTGCAACGGTCGACAGGGCAGTCGAACGGGTTCTTTGGATCAAACCCCTGAGCCACTTCGACACCGTCCGGCACTGTATCGCCATCGGTGTCGTGCGCCAGTGGATCCGTATCATGGTTGGTCACTTCATCGACGTCCGGCAGACCGTCGTTGTCGTCATCCAAGTCACAGGAATCGCCGTAGCCATCCTGGTCGGTGTCCACTTGTACTGACTGTGCCAAGAGCGGGCAGGTATCGGAGGTGTTGGCTGTGCCATCGTGATCGAAATCTCCCGGCGCAGTCCGTGAGGATTGATGCACGCTTGCTATGGCTCGCACCTGCGCCAATTGGCTGCCGTCGTAGTAGTAGATCGAGATCAACGCGAATTCGAACTCACCAAGCGAAGGCAGTGCCATTGGGAGTGTGTCGGTCGGGAAGGTATCAGAATCGAAGTCGCGAAGACTCACTGAAACCCCGATGGTGGTGAAATCGCCGATGGCCGGTGCTGCCATTGAGAAGGTGGCATCCCAGCCGTCTGAAATTGACGGGCTGTCACCACCGAAAACTACGATCCCCATGCCGGAATCAGTTCCATAGTCGGTAGCGCCTATCCTGACCGGAAAGGTGGTTGCAATTGTGTATTGGCCGACCGTATCAGCAGAGTTGAAATCGGGATTGAGCGCCGGGTCGGACTCGTAGACGTAAGCACCTGATATGTTCTGGCCGACGATGAACGGACCACCGGCAAAAGAGGTATCGATGACATCAATGGTGCCCTGGTAAATGATGCCGACACGGGTGGGCGGGGGCACCGAGCGCCGGTCCCTGGGGTTTGATCCACCCTCGTACTCCTCCAGGTTCGTGACGCCGTCTTCATCCGTATCCTCCGCCGCATCGCCGGGATCGAGTGGGTTGAAGTCGTAGGTTGTTTCGTATGCGTCGGACATTCCGTCGCCATCATCGTCGGTATCTGACGCGTCCGGCGTTCCGTCACCGTCCGTGTCCAGGATTGGTTCTGGTACGATGGCTATATCCCCGATGACAAAGGGGCTGAAGATCGTCCGGACACCATCCCTGTAAGGAAGTCGAAGAACGAAATCGCATCCCGGGGCCTGGTGGCGAAAGGATTGCGTATGTGCACGACGTACCCGTCCCGGCTCAGTCCTGCGGCCAGCGGACCGCCGCGGTCGGCTTGTGGCAGCGACCCCAGGATGTTGCCGGTGACACGATCGATCTCAATGACCTGGTCGTCGGTAAAGTCACTGGCCAGCAGCACCCCGGTACGGGACGTCGCGATGTTGCCGACAGCGCAGAGCCCGCCGTTCTGACAGCCCACGGGCACCAGCAGAGCAAGTTGTTGCGTCGCGGCCGTCCATTTCAGGATCTGTCCGGAGTTGCTACCGTCGGAGATGCCCTCTCCGGAAACATAGACGTTGCCTTCGGGGTCGGTGGTGATACCGTTGACACCCATTCCGAAGCCGCCGTAGGGTATCGTGAAAAGGGGCGTGACATCGCCTGTAACGGGGTCGATTCGTGACACGGCCAGCGATGAGGAGATATAAATTTTGTTGTCGAAGCCGACGGCCATGACTTCGGCGAGGCCATCGTCCCATACCATTTCGGAGGTACCGGTGATAGGGTCGAAACGGTACACTCCGGTGCCGAACAGCCCATTGACGTATACGGTGCCCGAAGCGTCGATATCGACGCTTCGGCCGGCGTAAATTCCGTTCTGAGCGAGCACTTCTGCAATTTCGTCGCGGTAGCGCACCAGCTGTGGAGTACCCGCCAGGTCGAGGTTCTGGCCGATGACCAGGAGATCCCCTGCTTGCAGATCGGCTGACCGGGAAGGCAGCGCTGAAAGTAAGGCGATGACCCAGAGTAATCCCAGCCCGATTCTACTGACGCCCATAGACCGAATCACTTCTGCACTCATGTTGAACGCCTCTGTTCATCCAAAAGTTGGCATGTCCCCGGATAGTATCAACACATAGTATAGTCACCCTGAGCCTCTTGCAAAACTCGCCATCGAAGATGATTTATTGGCTGAAACAGCCAAAATAAAGAAGGGTCCCGGTCCTTTCTGGTGTTAAAATTGGTTTGCACACCAAACCAAAAAGAACCGGGAAATGAAT
>JAAELC010000782.1 GCA_024227135.1 Gammaproteobacteria bacterium | reverse complement strand
GGACTGACATTTGCCGCAGCTGCAGTCTTTGGTCCCGTATTGTTTGTCGGCTTCCTGTTGCTCGGCATCGTCAAAGATCATCCACTCGAGCTCCGCCTCGGCGGCATCAGTGTCAAAAGGTTGATCATAGATTTTGCGGCCTGGGTAGTTTTGCCTGACCATGCTTCTGCCAGCGCCGCCGCTAGCGGTGTTCCACCTGTTGGCTTCTTTAGTGTCCTCTTCGTCCTCAGTGGACTCATCGGACTCATCCTGGTCACCGTTCTCGCCGCGGGTTTTTGGTTTCCTTCTGCCTGCTTCGGCCTCCTCGGCAGTGTTGAAAATGCCGGCGTGCTTTTTGCAGCAGTCAGTTTTAGTGCGGGGTCTATTGCAGAGTCTCCAGCTTGTGCTTTGGATGTGGGAAAAGCCGGCGGAACTATTGTGGTATTTCCTAAGTTCCTTTCTGGCTTTTTGTATCCTTCTGACGGCGTCTTCGCCATTTGCCAGGCCGTAGTCAGGATTAGCTTTGATGAGGTCAGGCCAGTCAAGCCATGGGAAGTCGCTTTCGCCGTAGATTTCATCTCGCCTGGTGATAGTGAAATTCCTCCTGCTCATAGACGTGGCTAGATTTTGAAATCGAGTTAGGAGATTTATTGCGCTGGCCCCGCCGTCCAGGGTCCTTCTTTTCGTTTGGGCGAGATCATTCATTTGATCGTCCATTGATTCGGCCCTAGTTAATACGTCATTTAAGACTGTTCTCAGGAGGCCTATGATCCAATGCTCGAGATCTAGAGGGTCACCCCCGAAGTCGGTGTCGAGTCCATAGAGTCTGGCTCTGACTTTGGACTGGAGCTTGTTGATCCTGTTTATAGCCGGGTTCGGGCCGTCTTCCTCGTCGCTGGTTGAGATCTCGTCAGTATGGAGTTCTTCGGTGGGGACGAGGTCAGAGAAGAAAACCGGGTGTGGGAAGGTTTGG
>JAAELC010000781.1 GCA_024227135.1 Gammaproteobacteria bacterium | reverse complement strand
TGAAGCCTATTTATAGAAAAATTAGCCTCGTCAACCGATTCTGATGGAGTCTGGTCACCTAGGTCATTACTGACCCTGGATGTGGGTGCAGCCCTGGGAGGGTTACCTTGGACTAAGTCTGGGCTGCCTAACCTAGTCCCGGGTCTTTTGGTCCTTCCGACGAGTCATGTGAGAGGACCACTCTGACGTTACTGTCTAAGTCAGGACATTCCCATTTAAAATGTCCTTTCTTATTGCACTTAAAGCAAGTTATCTCCTGGCGTGATGCTGGAGATATTGGGCGACTGGGACGTCTCGGAGATGGACTCCGGCCCCTATCAAACCCATTTGAACGTCTAGGGGATACTGCATCCCTAGCCAAATTAGACACACTCTCGGAGAGGGCGTCCAATTTGGAACAGAGCAGTGACATTTGCTTGGTCTGCTCTTCTTGAAGCTTCAAGAGGCAGTCCAATTTGTTTCCTGAGAATGCCCCCTGGGGGGTGCCTTTGGAAACCTTATTCACTGCTAACGGGTCTTCGTCCAGGATGCACTGGTCGACCCCGGTGAAGCGAACGGTTTTAGACTGACTCTCCCCTGCAGCCAGACGAGTGTAGTCATAAACCTTGTACGCATTCAAAGCTGCGGACATGCTGTCGCAATGCTTTCCGGCAATATGTCGGAGAGCTTCCCTGTCCCGTAGCCCAAGGGTGAAACGTTGGATTACGTTCCTTTCAACCTGGTGGGGTTCAAGGTCAGGATATGCACGGATGGCCAGAAACCAAACACGGTCGGCCCACTCCTTGATATCCTCACCCTCGGTCTGGGTCAGGGAAGAAAATTGAAAAAGGGCAGCTTCTGACAACTCTTTGTCGTCGAAGCGTTCCTCCATGATGTCGTACGCCTGACGGATGTCATAGAGCGTACGTCGCTGGCTGACCCTTGCAAAGTAGTCGGCCGCTTGACCACTTAACGCACTGGTGAAATGAAACACCTGCGTCTTGAGGTCAGTAACTTCATACTGATCTAAAAACAATTTGAAGTTGTGGGCAAAAGTTTTCCAGCTTTTAGAACCATCAAAGGTCAGGTTCTTAGGGAGCTGGACAATTCTGCCCCTGTCACCGTCAGGATAAAATGAAGAATTTTTCCTGTCAGTGGCAGCACCCTCTCGTCCAAAACTAGAGTTCCCTGTGGCCCTCTGATCTTGGACGGACGGTGTAGGGTAGTGGTCAAAATATGGACTATTTTTCCCATAACCCTGTGGGTTGTTTACCCGCTCGTGTTTGACACGAGGTTCACCATAACCAGGAGGATGGTTGTGGTGTACAGAACCGCTCCTGGGATCCAACAAGTCATATCCCTGTGTCGGGTATGGGACAGTAGGGTTGTCATTATGACCTCCCTGATATCCTGTACCCGACGGGTTGTCTTGTGGTTCCCTAGATGGTTGCATCATACCGGGTGGGTTTGATAACTTGTCCCTAGGACCCATTGAATCCTGCCCCTGTTGGTAAGGAAAAGCAGGGTTGCCATCGTGGCATCCCATGATTCCCCCACTCAACCGGCCGATTCGTGGTTCCCTTCCGGGTGAGTTTATCAGACCGCTATGGTTAGATGTTTTGTTGTTCCGGTGAGGGTTACGCATTGCATATCCCGAACCGGAATTGCTATAAAACCTCTGATCTTGTGAAAAGATAGGGCTAATAGCTGCGTTCTTGGGGTATTGTTTAGAACGCAAGTCCCCAGGAAGTATATCCAAAACCTCGCGTCGGGCTTTGCTATACTTCTTCGGGTTCGACGAGTACTGACGGGCACTGTCATAACCCCCCCTTTCATTATTCAGAGACTTCACGTTATCTCTGGGTTGAACAAATCTGGGTGGGTCCTGAGGATCCGCCCTGATTGTTCTACTCGAAAGGGCATTTCCCCTCATATCATCAGGGAAACGTTGCGTCAGGGGTGATTCATCTGAATTTCCAGAGAAATTCTGACGAGGGGGTCCTTGAGCAGAGTGGAAAAATTTTGGGTGGTCCCGAAGGACACCCTGAGGGTCACTGTAACGAGGTTCGTTCCAATGGCCACCACGAGTCTCATGATTCTGGCTAGGGTGCCCAAAAGGAGGGTTTCCCTGCGAATCGTGGTGACTCTGGTTGCCATAAGAACGCCCCTGGTCACTGTGATCAGGTTTCGGGTTTCCCCGAGGGCCTTCCTGACCTTCATAATACTCTTGTTGGCCTGTGTGGCCTACCCGAGTATCCAGAAGAGAAGGATGGCCCAGGGGGTATCCCTGAGCTCCATGTTCACCACTAGCCTGAAATCGGCTGATCTCAGGCTCCGGAATACCGGTTGAGGGTGCCCATGTGCTGCACCTATCCCGCAATGTACTGTTAAGTACTTGGGTTGGGTGGCTGATGACAGCTTTGGGGTCATCCCCCAACTGCTGGTCGGTACCCTGAATAGGGTTCGCGACTGGTTGGTCCTTGCTTGCATAATTAAATGCATCAAGGTCCGCTGATTGGAAAATCAAAAGATTTTCTATCAGGCTGCGAGACAAATGGATGTCTCGGGTTCGTAAAGCGTCAAAAGTTGCCGCTTTCTGAACCCCTATGCCCTTAACAGACTGAATGTCCGTTAAAGG
>JAAELC010000780.1 GCA_024227135.1 Gammaproteobacteria bacterium | reverse complement strand
TTCCTGTTTAACCGAGAGAAGCATTAATGCTCTATTATTGAGCTTCCCTGGGCTACCAGAGTCTGCAGTTGTAGTTAGCAGGAAGTTGGTGACAATTTGAGTAGGTTTACTCTGTCCCTTTACTCTGACCCCATAACTTTTGGCCTCTCCTGAGTGGTCTTTGTTATCCGGTGTATCTCCCGATCCGAAGTTAACGGCTCCCGAGCACATTCCGTATGGCTCCCAGGGTTTTATGCGTGCGGCCTCAGTGGGTCAGGGTATCGCGGGTAAGCGTTGTGATTTCCTGGCGACGGACGACGCAATAGCCTCGGTCGAGGAGGCAAGCAGCCCTGACAAAAGATCGAAGATGTTCCGGTGGTACCTCGATGAGGCAAGAACTCGAGCACGGTTGGAGAGCGGCAAGTATCTACGAGAGCTTTTTATAGGAACCCGCTGGTGGGCAGATGACCTCCAGGGAATGCTGCTCGAGACTGAGGGGGCCACCTGGGATCTGATTGAGATGCCCCTGTTGTGTACTGATCCTGAGTCGGATGTGATGCAAAGGTCCCTGGGTCAGCCGTTATGGGACGCCTTTCCACCCGAGCGTATTGCCGAGGTTCAGAGAGACCCGGTGAGCTTCCAATCCTTATACCAACAGCGGCCTATAGATGCTGCCGGTGACTGGTTGGACCCTGGGTGCATCAAGGTTTATGACACGGTGCCGGAGGACTTGAGTATATACTGCGCCATGGATCTGGCGACCTCTGATTCGGCGAAATCGGATTTTACGGTAATTGGTATTGTTGGTGTGGACCATGAGCGCAATATCTGGATTCTGGATTGGTTCCGGAGACGTATTAACCCCGAGGATGTTGTCATCCAGGCTCCGTGAAATCCGTGAACGATGGAATCCTTTGGAATTCCTGATCGATAACGATTTGGGGTCAAAGTTCTTCTCAAAGCTCGCCAAAACCATGGCCCTTCAATCGGGTTCAATAATTGTACCGCGAGAGGTTCCCACTGGGGGTAAATCAAAGCTGGAGCGCGCCATCAGTTTTCAGGGGCTGGCCCGCATGGGTTGTATCAGGTCTGTGAATGGGCCCTGGGTGGGTGAGTTAAAGCGTGAGATCGGCACTTTCCCCCTGGGGAGGGTTCCGGTTATTACAATGACCAGATCGACGTTTTGAGTATTCTTAGTAATCATCTGTTCAAGATGTCTACAGGCTCAGGTCCGGCAGTGAAACCCGAGGATAAGCACGAGTTTGCTTTCAAGCAGGGCGAAGACGGACGAATTTACACCACGGAAACGCTGGATGAGATGTGGGAGAATCACGACAGCTACCGCAGCCAAATTGTGAGGATTTGAATCATGAATGAGCAAAAATTGCAGGTAGCCCATGTCTGCTTCCACCTCTTTCCGGCCTTTTTCCTGATGGAAAACTTCATCTCGTAATGCTAATGTTCGCGTCACAACAACCACACCACACGAAGGATCGTTTATCATGCCATGGATCAGAACACTTGCTGTCATCTTCACACTGTTTTCGACCGCCGCACTGGCACAACCGGTCATCAATGACGGCAAGGAGTGGCTTCAACCCTCGGATTTCGTAAACCTGTCCTGGGATGACGTCGCTGTCGTTTGC
>JAAELC010000779.1 GCA_024227135.1 Gammaproteobacteria bacterium | reverse complement strand
ATTGAAAAGAGGCGGCGTATCTGGTTGATTTGTAGTTGTATAACAAACAACCTGAGGAGATACGCCACCATGATGAACGATACCGTTGGTGATATTGCTGGTCGAGTCACGGCTGTAGATACATTGCCAGATTTGCTGAGGAAAGTACTCAAGAATTGATGAGGCAGGCAATGGAAGCCGAGTTCCAGGAAACGCTGAAAGCGCATCCCAGGCGCCAAACAGAAAATGGTTTAGCCGTTGTGGGGGCTGCCTTGCATCGAAATCTCGAGCCGTTTAAAAAGCCAGGTGCTATTCAGCACAGCAGGGCGCTCCCTGGTACTACAGTAACCCCTATCATCAAGGGGATGCACCAGACTTACTCCTAATTCGTTCCTTACTGTGGTTCCTATCCTGCTAATCGATCAGCTCCTCTCTTTTTCAAAGAGGCAGTTTTTATCCGAAGCAGATCCGATTTCAGTATGTACGTACAACGCTCCCACCCGCCCCTCAACTGGAACAACCAGCCAATCTACTCACGACTAATCAACGATTCAAGATACTCGGTCTAGGGTTCGTGTATAACCACCGGACCCAATTCATCGAACCGGAAAAGTTCGAATATCCTGTTCCCGTTGTAGTCCAGCACCCTCAGATCGTCAGTTTCATGGAGGT
>JAAELC010000778.1 GCA_024227135.1 Gammaproteobacteria bacterium | reverse complement strand
TCGGTGTGGCGTCTGAAACTTACTCCTGTGTCAGTATACCGGTTCAACTTGCGGCACTGACTGCTTATACCTACGATCAGCGGATTCACGATTTTCTGCAACAGCAGCGGGCAATTCTATCCGAAATTGGAAATCGTTGTGCCGACATGCTGGAAAAAAGTCGGGTCCGTGTGTATCGACCCGAAGGAGGTTTCTATTTGTTTCCTGATTTTTCACCCTTTGGTGTATTATAGGCACTATGGGGTATAGAGACCGGCAGCGAGTTAACCAAACGGATACTGCAGGATACCGGCGTAGCTCTCCTGCCTGGTTCCGCATTTGGTATGGAGGAAACAGCCTGACCGTAGGTCTCGCCTATGTGAATTTTGATGGTGTTCAGGCACTTCGCGACGGTGTGGCAGATGCCAGCCACCTGTATCAGGGTATTAAAAAACTCTGTGCATGGTTGCAGACATAGCATGTCATCTTATTCAGATACTGCGTAACTGCTCACCCCCGGAGTTTACCCCCCATGGGTGGTCTGTGGAGGAGTTGACTTTGGCAGGGATGCCAAACCCAAGTCTACAGGGAGGGTTTAACGGCGTTTTCTGCAACAGATTGACCGTGCGGGATGAGTAGTTACGATTGCCTTTGGTGTGGATAGTGCTTGAGCAATGGAATCACCTGCTTTTTACCCCACCTATAGTTTCTGAGATTGTGATTTCGTAATCCACCGGAAACTCCTTCAACGGCAGGACATGAACTCTGGGAAGAAATTTTCTGGTGAATCTTTCCATCCAGTATCTCAGCTCTACCGACACGACAAGCACGCACTGCTGATCGTCGTCGGTGATACACTCGAATGTTTCCAGAAGCGCCTCTCTTAACCTTCGCTCATGCTTGGAATCAATCCATGGAGGA
>JAAELC010000777.1 GCA_024227135.1 Gammaproteobacteria bacterium | reverse complement strand
TCTATGGCCCAGTTGATCCCCGCGGAAGGATCGTAGACTTTATAATCTTCCGTCAATCCGATGTAATCCCTTTCAGTGTGGGTGTACTCGACATAACTGCTGAAGTGTTTGGTAAATGCATGCGTCAGGCGAAGGGTCCCGCTGTAGTCATCAAAATCATCCGTGATGCCGGAATAATTACCTTTACTATAGCCACCGCTTACGTCCACCCCCCAGGCAGGCGTGAACCAGTATGTCAAACCAAGGGATGGGTTATGAGTATTTCTGTCCTCGGCCAAGGGAGACTCGTCTTCCAGCAAGCGGTAGGCATAATCGATATACACTCTGTCTTTCGCACCGAATCGATGGCTCAACCTAGCACTGGCTAAATTATTGGTCTGGTTGAAGCGCCCCTGCCTCAGGGTGTAGTCATCCTCCCGGGCAGGATCTTCAGTAATGCTGAAGGCATCTTTTATTTCAAACCGGGTGTTTTTGGCCAGCTCCCACCAGGCAAGACCATTGGCAGAGTGGTTCCAGCGAT